>CALZGI010000125.1 GCA_945786855.1 Thermodesulfovibrionia bacterium
TGCGTAAGATTTAAGATGCAGACGTCAGAAACAGAAGGAGTTCGAGCATATTCCGGTCAGAGTGTCACCTCCCTTTCTTCATTCTCCCGGCCCGGACTCTCAAAGTAAAACATGTCAAATTTTTCCTGATCTTTACTGTCCCAGATTTCACGGCCTTCCCGGTCAACTTTACAGTGTAAGTTATGGATAAATCTGACATTTTTAAATTCAAACAGCGCCGCGCAGGGATATTCCTCTGTGCAGTTCTCACATTTCACCACAATCGCCCCTGCACGTTGACTGAACAGAAGTACTCCCCCCAAAAACATGAGAACCATAAACGTATAAAGTCTTCTCATTTTCATCCACCTCCTATGCAGCTAGGCTATCTGCATTCCAGCGCAGCGTCTATGATATACATCATGAATACCGGTACAGGCAAAATCCAGGAACTGTACGGCCTTTCCTCTAAATCCTATAGAATGTGATATACCAGGAAGAGAATGCCTCTACTTGATTTTTTCTCCACCTTGGTTTATGCTCAAACATCTCCTTTATTGGACCATTCCTCAATCTGAAGACAAGAAATGAGGATGCTGGCTACTGATTTAAAAAGGTTTTACCTGCCTTAGAGCCCAACCTTTACTTCAGCCATGTCCCCTAAACATGGTCAGCATCCTCATATTACTTCTCAAGCGCTGAAGAAAAAAGGTATAAAAGCAAAAAAAATCTCCTGCCGCACACGCTTCATGCTGCAGGAGATTTCCTCTTTATGCGATCCTGAACGCTTACCCGCCGGCAAATCCTCCTGACGGGAAATCTTTCTCTTTAAAGGTCTCCGAGGTAGGGACAGACGTTGTGCTCTCACTCTCTTTGCCAAACTTACTCCAGTCAACAGGGCACTCCTTGGAAAATATTTCAAGCTTCCAGTCGACGGCCTGAATAAGCTCATTCAGGTGCCTGATGTGGGAGTTGAGAACACCCTTTCCCTTTCCTTCCATGAGATCTATCTGGGTCACAAACCCTCCCAGACTGTCCTTTATATTTGAAAGTTCCTGGTACAGGCAGTCACAATATCCGTTTATGTCGGTATGTTTTGTAGCCATGATCGGAACCTCCTTTCCCAGGCCGGTCAGCCTGTGGCCGGAATAAAATTCCATCATCCGGCCTCTTCTTCTATTTATATCCTACTCCTGACCGGGCAGCGCGTAAATGATATAGATCATAGGAACGGTCAAATGCAAAAATTCGGCAGTGCTGTCGCCTGAAGGGATTGTCCTGTATAATTGTTAAATCATCACAGGCAGAAAAAAAGGAGGCAGACCATGGATGCGATTGAATGTATCAGGACAAGGAGGAGTATACGGGGATTCAGGACCGATCCCGTTTCAAAGGACGCGTTAAGTGAGGTTGTTGAGACGGCAATGTGGAGCCCTTCCTACAAGAACAGCCAGCCATGGGAAGTCATGGTCCTTTCAGGCAGCAAGAAAAAGGAACTCTCTAAATATATGGTCGAACTCTTCGAGAAAGGGACGCCCCCTTGTCCTGATATTCCCGAGCCTGTCACATGGCCCAAAACTGAAGGAGCACGAATTGCTGACCTGTTCAGGAAGCGCACCGAAGTATCAGGAATAGACCTGAATGCCCCTGAGATCCTGAAGAAGGCGAAAGTTGCCAACTTCAACTTCTACAGAGCACCTCATGCCATATACCTTTTTCAGGACAGTTCATTAACTCCCTGGTCGCTCTTTGACATCGGCCTCTTCGCCCAGAGCCTCATGCTTGCCGCTCATGCAAAGGGACTCGGGACGGTCCCGCAGGCCTTCGCAACTGATTACGCGCACAATATAAAAGATTTTTTAAACATCCCGGCATCAAAAAAACTTGTGCTCGGAATTTCGATAGGATACCCTGACCCTGCCTCCCCGGTAAACGCATTCAGGACAGACAGAGTCGAAACTGATGAAATCGTAACATGGATTGAATAATGTGTGAGGGGCACGAAATACGATTTCAGTGCAAAAGCACAGAAGAGCAAAAGGGCAGAAGTAAAAAACAAACATCTGTCAACAAATGATAGTCTTAAAATATCGCTCTATGTATCCGTTCCTTTTGCACGAGGCACTTTTGCACTGAACAGGTTGTATAATGTAAGAATGAACAGTGTAGTGCACATTTCATACAATCTCGTTCTTTCCTTGTGGATTGGCGGGATATCAATCTTCACCTTTATTGTAACCCCTGTCATATTCAAGTCCTTCAGCAGAGATATGGCCGGCAAGATAGTGGGGGAAATCTTTCCCGGGTATTTCTGGTATCTCCTTGCCCTTTCGGTTATCGCACTGATACTCATTGTTGCATCAAGTTCAGACTTTCCCCGGTCAGGATACAGATGGTCAATGATCCTCATTGTGACTGCTCTTGCAATAAATATCTTTGTGGCCTTCAAACTCCATCCCGAGATAAAACAGGTAAAACAGGAGATACATTCATTCGAGTCTCTCCCTGAAGATGGGCCACTGAGAAAGAAATTCGGGAAACTGCATGCGGTCAGTGCCGTTCTGAATCTGTTCCTTCTCGCCGACGGAACAGCATTGCTGGTGATCGGCAGCATTTTAAGAAAATAGCACCTTTGCTCTTTTTACTTTTATTCTTTTGCACTATATTTTTGATATAATCCAGTATGTCACAATACTACACACCAAAGCGTACAAAAAATCTTTATGATCCCCATGGCAGAAAGCCCTTTAAATTAAGCCGTTCCAAAATAGACCTCTTCCTGGAATGCCCCCGCTGTTTTTACCTTGACCGCAGACTCGGCGTCGGCCGGCCGCCGGGCTTCCCCTTTGCCCTGAACAGTGCCGTCGATACTCTCCTCAAGCACGAGTTTGATACCTATCGTGCATCGGGCAGCCCCCACCCGCTTATCGAGCACTATAGCATAGATGCCAGGCCCGTCGCCCATGACGATCTTGACAGATGGAGACACAACTTTACGGGCATACAGTTCCTCCACAAGAGTACAAATTTTTTGATATTCGGGGCAATTGACGACCTGTGGCAGAACTCTGAAAGTGAATATATGGTAGTTGATTATAAGGCAACGGCAAAGAGTGAAAGAATTATCGCTCTTGATAAAGACTGGCACAGGGGGTACAAACGCCAGATGGAAATCTATCAGTGGCTTCTCCGCATGAATGATTTAACGGTCTCCGACACGGGATATTTTGTATACTGCAACGGACAGGCTGACAGAGAGGCCTTTGACGGGAAACTGGAATTTGACATGACAATTATCCCCTACACCGGGACTGATGACTGGGTCAAACCTGTAATTATAGATGCCCATAAATGCCTGAACAGTGATGATGTTCCTGAATCATCGGAGGACTGCGACTATTGTGCCTACCGGGATGCCGTCAAAGATATGCTGCCTGACAAATCGGGAGATCAGCCCAGTCTGTTCGGATAGTGAAGCGAAAAGGCTGATGAAATGCGTAGAAAGGATACACCATGATCAGGGAATGGAACGGGCACCAGCCGAATGTTGACCCCACAGCCTTCGTGCATGAAACAGCTGAAATAATTGGAAAGGTTACCATCGGGAAGCATGCCTCGATCTGGCCCAATGCCGTTCTCAGGGGGGATATAGAGGAGATCGTTATTGGCGAGGAAACAAACATTCAGGACAATACCGTCGTGCATACCGATCCGGGAACTCCCACAATTCTCGGGAAAGGAATCTCGGTCGGCCACTCTGTAATCCTCCACAGCTGCACCGTAAAGGATAACTGCCTCGTGGGTATGGGGTCCATTCTGCTGGGAGGATCCATTATTGAAGAAGAGTGCCTCGTCGGGGCGGGGGCACTGATTTCCCCCGGGAAAAGCTTCCCCGCAAGATCCCTCATCATCGGTATGCCGGCTCAGGTAAAAAGGGAGCTGACAGCAGAAGAAATCGCAAGCATCAAGGTGAATGCTTCGGAGTATCTGAAACTTGCGGAAGCACACAGAAAATAGTGCAATAGAGCAGAAGCTTAAAAGTGGTCATTCATATAATATGTATCAGTTCCTTTTGCACTATTGCACTTCTTTCACACTTCATGCCCCTCATACATTCCGTGAATTTCCTTACTGTACCGTTCGATGATCCCCTTGCGACGTATTTTCAACGTAGGGGTAAGAAGATCATTCTCCACGGTCCACGGCTCACTGATAACAGCAACACGGCGCACCTTTGCATATCCAGGAAAGGAATGCATCTTTGAACCAATCCGGTCAAGGAGCAGTTTTTCAAACTTCTCATCCGGAAAAGATTCCCGGTCAATCACATTCAGCCCGAGGTCTGATGCAACAGAACGTTCTTTTTCTTTATTTAAAACGACGAGGGCGGAAAGATAGGGCCTTCCCTCACCCACAATCATCACCTGCTCTATCAGGGGATCCATGTCGATTGCCATTTCAATATCATGGGGCGGGACTTTTTCTCCGTTTGCCAAGACAATAATTTCCTTGATTCGTCCTGTTATATAAATATGTCCCTTTTCTATTTTTGCCTTATCTCCCGTATGGAGCCAGCATTCACTGTCGACCGCCTCAGCCGTTGCTTCAGGGTTATTCAGGTATCCCAGCATGATGCCGGGGCTTCTGACCAGTAATTCGTCCTCCTCGCCAATCTTTACTTCAACATCCCTGTACGGGATGCCAACACTCGAAGGGATATTATCATCTATCTGATTCACACTCACAACCGGCGAAGCTTCTGTCATGCCATACCCCTGAAGGAGAGGCAGACCCACTCCGAGGAAAACCTTTGCCACATCAGGCGAAAGGGGAGCGCCGCCGACAACAACTACCTTCAGCCTTCCTCCAAAAGCATTCCTTATTTTTTTTGCTGCCAGTGTGTCCAGCAGGGGCCACAGAAAAAAGGACATTCTCCACAGACCCCTCTTTTGTATGTATTCAAAACGTTTCCATCCCGTATCAACCGTCAGTTCAAAGATGCGGCGAATGAACGCTGGTTTATGTTCCAGATCATCGATGATCTTTGCGTAGACTCTCTCAAAAATACGCGGGACCGATACGAGAATTGTAGGCTTGATGGCAGCAAAATCCTCGGGAAGCTGTTTGACGGACCGGGAGTAAACAACAGCAGCGCCGGTCATAACCGGAATGTAATAACCCACGGTTCTCTCGAATGTATGAGAAAGGGGAAGGAAGGAAAGAAAAACATCGTCGGGGGAAACAGCCACACTGTGCAGACCGCTGTAGGCATTCCAGAGTATATTCTGATGACTCAATTCCACCCCTTTGGGATGGCCCGTCGTCCCGGAAGTATAAACGATGGTGGCCAGATCGTCCGGACCAATTTCAGGAAGATCGCTGCCTTCCCCTTCTGCTGGGAGCCACTCCCGGATAAACCGGATGCGTTCATCATCGCCGCTGCTTCTGAATTTGTGCATACTGACAATCCGCATAAGCGATTCCGGGGTTTCAGGCACAGCTTTCAGGAGTGTCCAAAAATCTTCATTATCAATGAGGAGAAGTTTTACAGCCGCATCATTCAGAATGTATGCCACATTCTTCGGCCGGTCATTACAAAAAAGAGGGACAACAACGAGACCGAGACTTAAAGCTGCCTGGTCCATGATGACCCATTCCCTGCAGTTGCAGATCCCTATGGCAACTCTGTCCCCCGGTTTCAGCCCTTCAGATTTCAGGGCCCTCTGCCACCGCCGGACTTCAACATCCATTTCAGACCATGAGCAACTGATCCATGCTTGGGAATTATCATTAAAATATCGGTATGCCTCTTCATCAGGAGTACGGGAGACACGTTCCCGGAACAATCCATTGAGTGATCCCGCAATTTCAGGTGATATTATGTCTTCTTCCATAAATAACTCTTTAGTTCAAAAGTGCAAAAGCAAAAGAAAAAAACTGAGGGGAAAAACAAAGTTTTTTAATTTTTCATCTATTACACTTTTGAACTTTTGCTCTTTTGCACTATCCTTTTCCACCCTTCTGAAGGGTGGAATCGATCTCCATATTTCCGTTCAAGGCCATTTATTCTCTCGATGATTTTCTCAATTCCCTCGGAACGGCTGTAGCGAATAATCCCACCCAGGAAAGGTGCAAACCCGGCACCGAACACCATCCCGGCATCAAGGAGATCCTCATCATCAACAATCCCTTCATCGAGGCATGATACAGCCTCATTCACCATCCGGAGGACCAGCCTCTCTTTTATATCTCCTACGGCGGTCTGACTGACCGATTCTTTCGGGGTGACCTGCTTCCCCTTTGAATAAGAATAGAAACCCTGGCCGCTCTTCTTCCCCCTGTGACCGGCTTTTATTTTCTCCCGAAGCAAGTCCGGTATTTCTATTGTATAATTATTTGCCATCGTCTCGGCAGCATGAAGGCAGATATCGAGCCCCACTGTGTCGGCAAGAAGCACGGGCCCCATGGGCATTCCAAAATCTGTAGCAGCCCTGTCAACATCAACAGGAGAAATACCTTCGTCAACCATGCGGACAGCCTCGAGAAGATAGGGCATCAGAATCCTGTTCACAAGAAAACCCGGCGAACTTTTCACCTCCAGCGGCAGACGATCGATCATACCGGTAAATGCAAGGGCCTTTTTTACTTCTTCCGTGTCCGTTGATTCACCTGACACAATTTCAACAAGAGGCATCTTTGCAACGGGATTGAAAAAATGAAGTCCCACGAGACGCTCCGGTCTCTTCAATGCAGAGTTCAATTCTTCGAGGGGAATACTTGATGTATTCGTGGCAAACAATGCATCTTCTCTCATTCGAGGTTCTATCTCCCTGAACAAAGCTTGCTTCACCTTCAGGTCTTCAAACACGGCTTCTATAATCACGTCAGCCCTGGCAAGACCTGCCGCACCGATATCAGGCATCAGACGGTCCATGGCATTTCTTATCAGGCGCGGCTTTATGAGGCGTTTCTTAAAGAAGCCGTGTGCCCTCTTTATGGCAGAAGCAATACTTTCCGGTTTTCGTGCCTGGAGGGTTACATTAAATCCGTGGAGGGTACACCATGCAGCTATGTCACCCCCCATGGTTCCCGCCCCTATTACATGTACACGTCTGACGGGGAATTGAATGCCCTTCTTCAATGCCTTCAGCCTGTTTCTGAGGAAGAAGACCCTGACAAGATTCTGCGCCGTTCTTCCTGACAGAAGGCGGGCAGCTGACCTGGCTTCCTCGGCAAGCATGGCCCGCGGGTTGTCAGCAAAACGGCTCCAGAGATTCAGGGCTGCATAAGGAGCCGGATAATGGTCTCTGTTGACCTTTTTCTCCATCCTGCGGAGGATCACTTTCTTCATGACAGGCCTCACCAGTGAATGATTTGTCAACTTTAATAGTTGTGACGGACTCTGGGGCCTGGGCCCGTTCAGGATGTACTTGACAGCCATGTCTTTCATGCGTCGGTCGGGGACAATGACATCAACGATTCCTATTTTCCTGGCCCTGTACACGTCGATCGTCTTCCCTGTCAGGATTAAATCCAGTGCTGCAGGAGCACCGATCAACCGGGGCAGTCGCACCGTCCCTCCGAAACCGGGGTGAATGCCGAGTTTGACTTCAGGCAGGCCGAATTTCGTTTGAATATCATCCCTGGCCATACGGTACCTGCATGCAAGGGCAAGCTCGAGACCGCCGCCCATACAGAAACCATGAATAAGACTGACAGTCGGATAAGGAATTTTTTCAAGGAGGTCAAAAACTGCCTGCCCTCTCCCTATCAGGGCCTCCCCCTCTGACACACTCTTCACGCTCGTAAATTCTTTTATGTCAGCACCTGCAATAAATCCGTTCTGTTTGGCAGATAAAATCACCAGCCCCTTCGTTTGTTTGGCAGACAGCTCATTCAGCATGGATTGGAGCTCATCGAGCACATCTGCAGAAAGCACATTTGTCCCGGAGCCTGCCTTGTCAAAATAAAGCCAGAAAATACCCCCCTCTTCAACTGCATACCAGTTTTTATAGGTCTTCTTCGTCATAGTCCTTCCTCATCTCTTTCGAGGAGCATAGCCCCTCCCTGTCCGCCTCCGATACAGAGGGCCGCAACCCCTCTCTTTGCGCTGTTTCGTTTCATGACGCGGAGAAGGTGGAGGACAATACGGGCACCGCTCGTCCCCACAGGATGGCCGAGACTGACCGCACCTCCATCAACATTAAGACGCTCCCTGTCAATAGTTCCAAAGGCACTTTTCAGGCCGAGTATATTTTTGCAGTACTCCTCATTTTCCCAGGCACTGAGGCAGGCAAGGACCTGTGCAGCAAATGCCTCGTTGATCTCCCAATAATCAATATCTTCCGGCTTGAGCCTGTTTGCCTTAAGCAACGGGGGGACGGCATGGACAGGGCCAAGTCCCATTTCCGTTGGGTCCAGTGCAGCCCAGTTACAGTCAACGATTCTGCCCATTACGGGAAGGGTGTGTTCTTCCACTGCTTCTCTGCTCGCAAGCACAAGAAGGCATGCCCCGTCAGTTATCTGTGAGCTGTTCCCCGCCGTTACTTTGCCGACACCACGATCAAAGACAGGTTTCATGTTGCCCAGAATCCTGCTGTTCGTCTCCCGGTGAAGCCCTTCGTCTTTCTCATAGAAATTTCCTTTTGTGTCATAAATAATTTCAATCTCCTCCAGGTAACCACTATCCTGGGCACGGGCAAGTCTCCTGTGACTTTCCACCGCATAGGTATCCATTTCTTCTCTGCTAATTTCAAAATTGTGCGCCAGGACCTCAGCGGTCTCGCCCATGTTCAGTCCTACAATCGGATCGGTAAGACCACATAGGAGAGCGATCACCGGCTTTAGAAACGAAGGACGTAACTTAATGAGAGTCCGCACTTTCCGTTTCACATCTTTCGACGCACCCCAATCGGCAAGCCAGTTGATCATATCATGGTTCAGCTGAAGGGGAGCATGGCTCATGGCCTCTGTTCCGCCAGCGAGGACAAGGTGCGAACGACCCGTCCCGACATTCAGAAATGCACTCTCCAGCGCCTGCATCCCCGATGCACAATTTCTCTGTACTGTCCAGGCAGGCATGCACCACCCGCATCCAAGCCTGAGTGCAGCGACCCTTGAAATGTTTGCTTCATTCGGTCCGGGAATAACGCAGCCCATAATAACCTCATCAAGCTGAGCTGCGTCGAAAGGCTGCCGTGCAAGAAGAGCCCTGCCTGCTGCAAAGGCAAGGTCCGAAGCACTGAATGGCCCCGGGCGTCCATGGGCCTTTAAAAAGGGGGTCCTGCATCCGTCTATAACGTAAACGTCTTTTAACTTTCTTTTTCTCATTTTTTTGGCTATAAGCTGATAGCTGTCAGCTTTATTCCCTCCTCCATTTATCCTTCGGGAAGTCATCAACCCTGATGACTTCTTTCCTGATTTCTGCCGCCATTCGCACAGTCTCTGCCTCATCTTCTGCTATAATGCCATTTCTTGCTGCCTCCTCAATTACATCCCCATGAAAACCATCACCAAATACTCCGTTTTTAACAGCCTTCTGTATCTTCTTCTCGAGATCTTCCGCTGCGATGACCTTTGGCAGGGCATCTTCCACGCGTCCCAGCGGTTCATCAATATTGTTCGGAATAAACAGCCCGTTCGTCAATCTGTTTCGTGTATCCGATGGAGAGAGGAGGATCTCCGCAACACTGTGGTCGAGCCGGTCAGAGGGTTCTTTATAGGGTTTCCCGAGGGGGAATGTCAGGATCTTCATCATTCGCCCGGCTATTCTGACCGGATAATTTTCGAAGAGACCGCAGAGGCTCTCCTGAATTTTATAGAGAGAGAGCTGACAGGACCAGTGCAGCAGAGGCAGATCCGACTCCTGTGCTCCTTCATCTTCAAACTTTTTCACAGCCGCCGATGCAAGATACATGTAGCTCAAAGCGTCAGCGAGCCGCGCAGACAACCGCTCCTTTCTTTTCAATGCACTCCCGAGAAAGATTAACGTTATATCCGCGGCAAGCGCAAAGGCCGAGCTCATCCGGGTAAGATGACGAAGGTAGGTCTGTGAATGCCTTGACCCCGAAGCAGATGCAATCCGGGACCCTGTAAATCCCAGGAGCTTTGTCCGAACAGTATTACTGATAAGAAATCCGGCATGTCCCATAAATGCCCGGTCAAATTCTTCACGTCCCTTCGACTGGTCTTTGTTCTTCGCGGCATTGATTTCACTGAGCAGGTAGGGGTGCCCCCTGATTACTCCCTGCCCGAATATGATCATGTTTCGCGTAAGGATGTTCGCTCCTTCAACAGTAATGCTTATTGGCATGGCCTGATAAATCCTGCCGAGCAGATTCCTCGGTCCCATGCATATGCCTGCTCCTCCCCGGATATCCATTGCATCATTGATCACCTGCCGCCCCAACTCTGTTAAATGAATTTTCACAATAGCAGAAATAACAGCAGGCTCTTCCCCCTGATCAACAGCCCCGGCCGTCGTAATCCGCGCCGAATCAATCAGGTACGTAAAACCGGCGATCCTTGCCAATGCCTCCTCAACTCCTTCAAATCGGCCGATGGGCGTATTGAACTGCTTCCGGACCCTTGCATATGCTCCAACAAACCGGCTGGAAAGTTTGCTGCTCGACGTGCTCAATGCAGGGAGTGAAATGGAACGACCCTCAGCCAGACAGTTCATCAACATACGCCATCCCTCTCCCGCACGAACCCTTCCCCCGATAATCCAGTCCAGCGGAATAAAGACATCCTTTCCCCAGTTGGGCCCGTTTAAAAATGCTGAATTTAATGGGAAGTGACGACTTCCAATTGTAATTCCCGGGGTATCTGTCGGAATTAAAGCAAGAGTTATACCCGCATCTTTCCGGTCACCAATGAGGAGATCGGGGTCATACAGTCTGAATGCAAGGCCAAGGACCGTTGCAACAGGCCCGAGTGTGATGTAGCGCTTTTCCCAGTTCAGGCGGATTCCCAGCACATCTTTTCTGCCTTCAAACTCTCCTCTGCAAACAACGCCCCTGTCGGGGATGGATGCTGCGTCACTTCCTGCCTCGGGCCCTGTAAGAGCAAAGCAGGGAATTTCATCTCCCGAGGCAAGGCGGGGAAGGTAGTGATCCTTCTGTTTTTCCGTCCCGTATCGCAGCAGGAGTTCAGCTGGCCCCAGTGAATTGGGGACCATCACAGTAACAGCTGCGCTCAGACTGCGGCTCGCAATTTTCATAATGACCGCAGAATGTGCCAGCGCTGAAAACTCGAGCCCGCCGTACTTTTCGGGAATGATCATGCCGAAAAAACCATTCTTCTTTATATAGCCCCAGGCCTCCTCAGGGAGGTCCTGCAGTTCTTCGGTTATCTGCCACTCATCAAGCATTCGGCAGAGTTCTTCGACGGGGCCCTTGAGAAATGCCTCTTCCTTCGCGGCAAGCTTTGGTACAGGCATCGAGAGGAGTTTCTTCCAGTCAGGATTCCCGCTGAACAGTTCCCCATCCCACCAGACTGTCCCTGCTCCAATCGCCTCTTCCTCAGTCGCTGAGATTGAGGGCATCTGTTTTTTGTAGGCCGACAGTATGTAGTTTGTGAAAAGCTTTCTTCTCAGGGCAGGAACATTCAGGGGGACCGCAACAAGAAAAAAAACTCCCATGCCTATCAGGAAACGGGAAATATCTGTGCCATGCCAGTTCATGATTACAACAAGAAAAAGAAAGGCTGCTGCCGTATTGAGCAGCAGCGAGGCGCGCCGGTATATAAGTATTGAAAAGGTAAAAATTATTAGAATTGTCCATACAAGAATTATCATGCCTATTCTCTTCCTTTTCCCCTGCCTTCCTCCTCACGTCTGCTCCACTCATCAGGGGTGAAGCATGTAGTCTCATCATTGCATATAACGCCACTCTTGTCCCAGGGCAGTTTCTTGTATATTGACTTTTCGTCACCAAGGAAAGGGTATTTAATTATGTCGAAATAGGGTGAATAATCAAAGTCATTGGGCGTGAACAGTTTTGGGTTTCTTCTTGACCATATGTACTTACCTTCTTCAGTCCTCTGAATAACGGGAAGAACAGGGTATTGATTGGATGCAAAGGATTCGACAAGCACTGTTGAACATATTGTCCGGGCCATTTCGCCGGCATTGTATTCAAACAGGGTGGAGCGCCACCGTCTTGGAAGAAACCAGTAGGGGACCAGAAATCTCGCAAAATCGAGGATGTGCCGTGTATCATATTTACTCCCCAGATACTGTGATGCAGTTCTGATGACCAACCGCGCATCCTGGGGAGAAATCTCCTTCGGACGGCATACTCTGAGGTTATCGTACTGGTATTTTGTAAGGGGGGCAATAATTGTTCCTGCTCCGAGCAGGGATTCAATCATGAGCTGCTCATTGGGGTCTCCTGGATAATGGGATTCAACCGTTCTTCGAGTTTTGCCGTCTTCGATATCACTAAGACGGCCAATAAAAAGTGCAGCGTGCGTCCATGGGCTCAATGTAATCGTCCTGATTATATCGCTGACACGGGTCCTGCCCTCAACAAGTATCACATCGCAGGGCCTGATCTCAAAACGCAACCGAGAAAAGTCACAGAGAGGTGTCTCCTGAATCTCCCTGTGTTTATTGAGAAAGTTTATGAATATTTCTGAAAGCCAGTTTAACATGCCGCTCCCCCGATCATGAAAACAGTACTGGTAACAAGTATATCCTATAAATTCAAAATAGCATACTTTATTAAGAACTTATATGATTGAGATTATATTGGCTGTATAAAGCATACGAGTGATGCCCCATGGTCTTCTCAACCGAAGAGAATGACATCGACGAAACGGTGGAATGCCAAAAACAACATGGCCGGTATCATGCGGATAAATTTAATGAATCTTTGTCCGCTCTGAAATTATATCCCAAAGCATTTTGCCTGTTTCCTTCCTGTATATGTCACTGTGTGCACCGCCTCCTGAAAGGTATGCATTGTACCTGATCAGTTCATCCGAATTTATATAAATAAATTGTTTCTTTTGATCTCTGTCCAGTGAAAGCGAGCCTGAAGATGAAGCGATCACGCACTCAAAGTTCTCCTTGTTCTCCCTGGTGTTGCCGCTGCAGTATTCTTTAAATACTTTATCGTTTCCCACCATTTTCGACCAGAATCCGCTGTCCATGGCAGTGTCAAATTCCGATGACGTCAGTGCGATGTGTGTCGCACTGGAACATTGATCCGGGTATTTCATTTTTACAATCCCTTTATCATTGTTAAACCTGTTTATCGAGTAAGCCCCCTGAAGACTGATCAGCAGGTCTATCCTGTTCCTTTCCATAGGGCTTCCGTCTTTTGATATGGCCGGGCCTACGCAGGATGCAACACTCGTTGCCCTGCCCCCGAAGCTATGGCCAATTACTACAATTGGAATCTTTTTTGAAAGATTACTTAGTGAATAGTGGAGTATTGCACCCAGCCAGCTGAATCCTACCTCATCAGCGTCATTGGCCTTTGTAGTGAAACTGGCTCCTTTTATGATCGGATCAAACCAGGCACTTTCCCATAAACTGGGCCATGTTACTCCTATAAACAACGGATTAAATTCATGATCAGCCGAAGCATGTTTAATGTTTTTGACTAATGAATTATAATTCCGCACCGCCTCTTCCTGGTCAGTATTCCAACCCATCACAATTACCATTACGTGAGTGTATCCACCGGAAGCCAGTTTTTCGTTCATTTCTCTTTTTAAAATATCGAGCGCCGACCAGCTTTTGGTGAATGCTTCTTGTGGGCTGATCATTTCATGCTTGCTGTTTGTACAGAAATCAATAGAAGGCAGGGGAGAATCAGTGCGCTCTCTATAGTAAATATTATAATGGGCACAGTTACCGAAACCATAAGGCTTCCGGGCATTTTCCACTATATGAGATATATACAATACTTTCTTATCTAATAACTTTCTTCTGTAGTTGTCTGCATCCAGGCCGGAACCTTCTATATCGGCAGTCTTTACATCATCCGGTCCTGATACGAGTTCAACAGGGCTTTTCTCTATTCCTACTATAAATCCAGGAAAGTTAAGGCTTATTTCAGCAGGGTAATACAGCACCGAATGAAATAGCATCGTCGTTTCCCCGCTTGTTTTCAATTCCTCTTCGGCTGCTTCCATGGTTCTTTTTACATCAGCAGACGCACAAGCCGTCAACAGGACGCAAGCAATAAAAACAATAACTGCCCGAGTAGTCTTCATTTCCCCTCCTTTATAAATGAAGTGATAACTTTGAGAGCTGGCTTTTGATAATCATAAGTATAAGCGTACCAGCCACTAAAATAAATAGAAAAGTTAAAGACATTCACTCCAATGATTCCTGTAGAAAGCAATGAGTCCAATAAACCTGTATAATAATTTTTATGTGGCTATAATGAAGGTACAAATAAGAATAGCATCCGTCAGGCACAACCACACTCTTTCCTCTCCCATCCAGCGTTCAATCTCCTGCCGCCCGAAGACCTATGCGTAAAAATCTTTATTGAAAAGATCAAATATCAATCCGAATGCTTCAGTCTGAAATTTCGTTAAGGAGAATTGGACAACGGATTCCTGACATCAGTCAGTCCGTTATTATCTTTTTATCTATTCCGTACTTTTTCAGCTTGTGCCTGAAGGACCGGAAGGTGAGATTGAGGAGTTTGGCTGCTTCTGTTTTAACGCCATTCGTTTTCTCAAGGGCCTTCAGGAGATAGGACTTTTCTGTTTTTTCCAGCAGCTTTTCAATGTCCATCCCCCCCGATGGGACAACCACTTTCTCACTTTTTGACACAAAACTTATTTCATCAGGAAGGTTTTCCACGTCAATCACATCACTGTCGCACAAAAGCACAACCCTCTCTGTGATATTTTCCAGCTCCCTTACATTGCCCTTCCACTGGTAGTTGCTGAGGAGTTCCGTCGCTTGCCGGGAAAACCTTTTTTTGTCCCCTGCAAATTTTTTCAGAAAGTGGCCCATAAGAAGGGGGATGTCATCCCTCCGCTCCCGCAGGGGAGGAATTTTCACTGACAACACATTCAGCCTGAAGTAGAGATCTTCCCTGAACTGCTTCTGATCGATAAGGTTCTGCAGGTTTCTGTTCGTAGCGGAAATTATCCTCACATCTACATTAATGTCTGATACTCCCCCGACCCTTCTGAATGTACCTCCCTCGATAACTCGCAGGAGCTTGGCCTGCAGGTTCATCGGCATTTCACCTATTTCGTCAAGGAAGAGCGTTCCCTCATTTGCAAGTTCAAACAGTCCCTGTTTGTTCGATGCAGCGCCGGTAAAGGCCCCCCTCATATGACCGAAGAGCTCGCTCTCAAGGAGGCCTTCGGGAATAGCAGCACAGTTGATCGCAACGAAGTGGTTATCTTTCCGGGGGCTGAGGCTGTGAATTGCCTTCGCAACAAGCTCCTTTCCCGTCCCGCTTTCGCCGATAACGAGGACGCTTGCGTTGCTTTCCGAGGTTTTCGTTATCACAGAAAACATGGTCTGCATGGATTGGCTTTTGCCGATGATATTTTCCAGGGAAGGCGGCTTCAGCTGCTGCTTGAGAATAGAGACATCTTTCTGAAGCTTCTGGTTTCCGAGAGCCTTACTCACTCTATGCCGTATCACGTCCATGTTATCAAAGGGTTTCTGAAGATAATCATAGGCACCTAGCTTCATGGCTTCCACAGCAGACTCTGTAGTACCAAAGGCTGTCATTATGACAACCACCGTGTCGGGCGTAATTTCTTTTATATTTTTCAGGAGTTCCAGCCCGCCTATTTTCGGCATTTTCATGTCTGAAATAACAAGATCAAAAATATCTTTTTTGACCTTCTCAACTGCCTTTTCTCCGTTCTCGGCAACGGCGACACTATACCCTTCGCTCTTGAGAAAGATCTCGAGCATCTCCCTCATGCTTTTTTCATCATCAACGACAAGAATTCTTCCTTTTGTTTTCTTCATATCATTCCCGCACATTCAATGCCAATGGTGCATCCTCCCGGGGAAGGATGATTTTAAAGCTTGTACCCATCCCGATTCCTCCGGATTCAACGACTATTTTCCCTCCATGTTCTTCTGCGATTTTCTGGGCAATGGAAAGACCGAGGCCTGTCCCCTTCTCCTTTGTCGTAAAAAAAGGATAAAAAACATTGTCTATATCGTCCTTCCCGATTCCCATTCCAGTGTCTCTGAATATTATTTCAACAGCGTTTTCAGTCTCCTGAGTAAAAATATCAATTGTCCCTCCATCAGAAACTGCGTCAACTGCGTTCAGCCCGAGGTTCCAGAATACCTGCCGAATCTGTCTGGAGTCTCCATTCAATATCTGGCTGTCCTGAAGATTCACTGATATAGTAACATTATCCCCTTTTGCCCGCGATCCCTGCAAAAGGGTTACTACATCGTTCAGAGATCTATGCAGATCAAAGGGTTCTCTGTTCAGTTCCTGCGGCCGCGCATAGAGCAGAAAGTCCGTAATGATGCCATTGAGCCTGTCCATCTCCGACAGCGCTATCTTCATGAGATGGTCGGCATGCTCTTCGGAAACTTTTTTTTCGCGCAGCATCTCAACGGACCCCTTCAGTGAAGCGAGGGGGTTTCTCAATTCATGGGCAATCGAGGCAGACAGCTCACCGATAAAGGCCCATTTCTCTTTCCTCTTCACTTCCGCTTCCATCGCCTTCAGCTCCGTCAGGTCCTGAAAAACACCTATCAGACCGATCGGATTCCCAGAGCCGTCCTTTAGCTTTGAGAGTCGCATCCCTATCGGGTAAGGCTGTCCGTCATGCACCAGTTCTCCCTCTACTCTTTCAAAGGGCTCCTGCACATCGCTCAGAAACGGGAATATCCGGTCCGTTGGCTGATTGACCACATCAGCATGGTCAAGTTTTGTAATTTCCTGCGCAGCAGTGTTAAATGAAATAATATGTCTGTTCATGTCAGTCGTAAAAATCCCGCTCGGCATGCTTTCAATTACATATTTACTGAATGCCTTCAGATCGCTTAAGACAGCGTCCCGCTCTTCGAGGCTCCTCGTAGCCCTGTGCAACTTTTCGGAGAGGTATCCGCTGAGGTATCCAACCAGACAAAAGGCCGTGATATGGGCAAACACATTGTAGAGATAGTCCTTCTCTGTGTAAAACCCTCCTGAATCAATATCAATCACCCTGTAAAACTGCAGGTCCAGAAGGAGGCCGTAAAGCACACTGCTCAGTGCTGCCGATATGTAACATGCACGCCTGTTGAGTACAATACCTGCCGATATTATGCTCAGGAGAAAAAGAAATGAAAACATGCTCGCTATTCCGCCTGTCATATAGATAAGTACCGATTCGGCAGCAATATCAAGGAGTATCTGGATGTAAGCAAAGACTGTGTATTGATGACTCGTTTTTATTTTCCGGAGAAAGAGGGCATACACGATTGTAAGAAAATAAAGAAATGCTATAAAGTAGGCGAGCTCTGAAGGATGGGACAGCCAGTCGTATCCGATCCTGAAAATATATAAAGAATCGAGGAGGATAGTGACAACGACGACCCTTATAAATATTAAGGCGCTCACTCTGTTGACCAGATCATTATGCGTATTCATATACGACAGCCTGTCTGAACCACTATATTTCTATAAATAGTATGCCGGTAAAATTTATGGGTTCCTCCGTTCCTGTTCTGGCAGATCCAGGGGGGTACCTCAACATCAGCCGCGGACCATTCATTATCAATTTACCGGGATAAACAACTCTGCACCACCAGACTCTCCCGAGTCCGGTGGTGCCATGCTGGTCATTCATTGAACATTCTCCGCAGAGAACGGAATCACTTAATAAGTGTTATAAGCTTGAATATTGGCAGATACATGGCCACGACGATAAAACCGACAGAGCCGCCGAGAAAAACCATAAGCACCGGCTCTATCATCGATGTAAGATTGGACACTGCAATATCGACCTCATCATCATAAAAATCGGCGATCTTGTCCAGCATATTGTCCAGCGCGCCGGTGGACTCACCAACAGAGATCATCTGGGTAACCATAGGGGGGAACACCTTTGCATGTGACAGCGGTTCAGCAATTGTCTGGCCTTCAGAAACACCCTGCCTGACTTCCATGACCGCCTTCTCAATCACCTTGTTCCCGGCAGTCTTGGCCGTTATATTCAATCCGTCAAGGATAGGGACACCACTGCTGATAAGAGTTCCCAGTGTTCGTGTAAATTTGGCAACGGCAACTTTTTTGAGGAGGACCCCGAAAATGGGCATTTTCAGCATTATGGCATCGGTAACTTTTTTACCGATCTCTCTCCTCCTGAAGTGAATGATAAATACGATAAACCCTATAATGCTCGCAAGGATTATCAGTCCGCCTGTCCCGCCGAGAAAATTACTTAAATCAATGATAAGCTGAGTGGGAGCCGGCAGATCTCCGCCGAGCTGCGCAAACATCTTGCTGAACGTAGGGACAACGAAGACCATGATGATTGCGATGCACAGTATGGCCACAGAAATGACAACGGTGGGGTACACCATGGCGCCCTTCACTTTCCTCTTGAGGCTCTGGGCCTTCTCTATATATGTGGCAAGCCTGACAAGGATTGTGTCAAGGATTCCACCCGCCTCACCGGCAGCAACCATGTTTGTATACAGGTCGGAATAAACCCTGGGATATTTTCTAAGTGCATCTGCAAATGTTGAACCGCCTTCAACATCACCTTTTATCTCGCTGATGGTTTTTGCGAACGCCTTGTTTTCGGTCTGCTGTGAGAGTATTTCCAGTGCCTGAACAAGGGGCAGACCGGCCCCGATCATTGTGGCAAACTGCCGTGTAAAGATGACAAGGTCTTTGTCAGTTACCCGGCCCCCTCCGCTGAAAAGAGGCTTCGCCTTCTGCGAAATTTTTGTCGGTACTATTCTCTGTTTTCTCAGAAACGACTGGACTTCATCTTTGGAAGCCGCCGTCAGCTCCCCCTTCACAACACCGCCTTTTGCAGACTTTCCTGACCATTTATATACTGTCGTTGCCATTCTTATCTCCCTTTTCCTGCCATGGAAGAAGCCTTCTGCATCATGGTAAGCAATTCATCCGGAACAGTGGATTTTGCGAGGGCATCTTCATAGGATAGTTCACCTTTTTTATATAATTCAAAAAGAGACTGGTTCATTGTCACCATACCGAACTTTGCCTGTCCAGCCTGCATCATGGAATAGATCTGGTGCGTTTTATCTTCCCTGATGAGGTTTCTGATAGCAGGCGTCGGTATGAATATTTCAGTGGCCAGAACTCTCCCGTTTCCTGATCTTCTCGGTATTAGCTGCTGGGCTATTATTCCTTCCAAAACAAAAGAAAGCTGCACTCTGATCTGTTCCTGCTGGTGAGCCGGGAATACATCTATAATACGGTTTATTGTCTGTACCGTCGTGTTCGTATGGAGCGTCGCAAAGGTCAAATGACCTGTTTCCGATACAGTGAGCGCTGCCTCTATGGTTTCCATGTCTCTCATTTCACCAATAAGAACAATATCAGGATCCTGTCTCAGCACATAGCGCAGAGCATCTTTGAAAGACGAGGTATCGGCATTCACCTCTCTCTGGTTGACAAGACATTGTTTATGAGGATGCAGATATTCAATAGGATCTTCCACGGTCAGGATGTGTTCACGGCGTTCGGTGTTAATCTTGTCAATCATGGCCGCAAGGGTTGATGACTTACCGCAGCCCGTCGGGCCGGTTACCAGGATCAGGCCTCTCGGTTTATTTGCAAGGTCATTAATAATGGATGGCAGGCCCAGTTCCCTGAATGTTCTTACCTGAAAGGGAATCATTCTGAATGCGCCCGCCACGGCGCCACGCTGCATAAAAATATTGGCCCTGAATCTGCTGAGCCCTTTCACGCCAAAAGACAGGTCAAGCTCATTGTTTTCCTCGAACTTGTGCTTCTGTGAGTCCGTAAGAATGCTGTAGCATAAGGATTTTGTTTCAGAAGGAGCAAGTTTTGTATCAGTGAGAAGCGACAGTTTCCCGTCCACCCTGATCCGGGGAGGCGTGCCCGTGCTTATGTGAAGATCAGAGGCATTTTTTTCAATCATAATTTTCAGCAGGTCATACAATGTTGCCATTATCAGCTCCTGTCGGTGTCTAAATTATTAACTGTATTAAACGACATTTAACATTTCCATCTTTAATTTCCGCTGCATCCTCCGGTTAATCAGCAAAGGTTACCCTCAAAACTTCCTCGATGGAAGTAACTCCTTCCTTGACCTTTGTTAAACCGCTCATTCTGAGTGATTTCATCCCCAGTTTTATTGCGCCTTTTTTCAGATCTGTCGATGTTGCACCCTTTACAACCATTTCTTTTATCTCTTCTTTTACGGGCATGACCTCGTACAGTGCTATCCTGCCTTTGTATCCCGTATCACCGCAGGCAGGACAACCCTTTCCCCTGAAACACTTAAAGGTATTCAGTTCTTCAGGCAAAAACCCTGATTTTAAGAGGACTTCCTCTGGGATTTCCTCTTCTTCAGTGCACTGCTCACAATTCTTTCTCAAAAGTCTCTGTGCCAAAATCAGGACAACGGCAGCCGACACAAGGAAGGGTTCAACCCCCATATTCAGAAGCCGCGACACGGTACTCGGTGCATCATTGGTGTGAAGGGTGCTCAACACGAGGTGCCCTGTCAGTGCTGCTTTCACCGCTATTTCAGCTGTCTCAAAGTCCCTGATTTCACCGACCATGACAATATCGGGATCCTGTCTCAGAAATGACCTGAGGGCTGCGGCAAAAGTGAGTCCTATGTCCTCTCTGACATGCACCTGGTTTATCCCCATAAGGTTATACTCAACAGGATCTTCAGCAGTCATAATGTTTACATCTACTTCATTAATCGTACTCAGGGCCGAGTACAGCGTCGTTGTTTTCCCGCTTCCCGTAGGACCTGTTACGAGCACCATGCCAAAAGGAGAATGAATGGCCTCATCAAAATCTTTTAACGCCTGCTCTTCAAAGCCAAGCTTGGTGAGGTCAAGGTTCAGGTTGCTTTTATCAAGTATTCTCATAACAATTTTCTCGCCAAAAAGAGTGGGCAGTGTTGAGACACGCAAGTCCACAGCCTTGCTTCCTACCTTCAGTTTTATCCTGCCATCCTGGGGAAGCCGTCTTTCCGAAATGTCAAGTTCAGCCATGATCTTTAATCTCGATGAGAGGGCCGCCTTTAATCGTTTGGGAGGCTGCATCACATCATAGAGCACCCCGTCAACTCTGTACCGTACCCTGAACGTCTTTTCATAGGGCTCGAGGTGAATATCACTGGCCCCCCGTGATATGGCTTCACTCAATATAAGATTCACGAGTTTTACGACCGGCGCCTCTTCAACGGCATTCTTCAGGTCGGTCATATCGATATCTTCTTCTTCTCCCGAAACAACGTCCAGTTCTTCCGTATCCAGATCAATGTCTTTTATCGCCCCCGTCAGGTCTGACTGTTCATAGAATCTGGATATGGCTTCCTTAATAGCGGATTCGGAGGCAACGAAAGACTCAACATCATAGCCGGTCATAAACTTAACATCATCAATTGCAAACACATTGGAAGGATCAGTCATTGCGATTTTTAGTGAAGCACCATTCTTTGATATTGGAAATATCTGATACTTGTTCGCAACTTCATAGGGGATAAATTTAACAATAGATGAGTCAATGTCCTGTTCACAGAGAGACACCGATGGAACCCCGTACTGAGTGCTGAGGAAGTCAACGAGACTCTCTTCCGTCAGGTACCCCAGCTTAATGAGGTTGGATCCGACTCGCCCTCCCTCTTTTTTCTGCAATTCCAGAGCGGAGTTTAATTGCTCTTCACTAACAATTTTTTTATTGACAAGTAGTTGTCCCAGTTTTGCTGCCATATATTACAGTCCACCTCTGATTTAGCTTTTATAACAAATCATTCGGGATTCTTTTGTGATTTCCCTCACAATGCATACCAATATGCACTTTGCATATATCTATACGGCAGGTTTTCGAAAAAACTGAAGCAGGAAAGCAGGATTGAAAAAGAAAAAGGGAAGTTGTCCAGAAACCGTTATCCCTTCAATGGTTACGTGAACGCGAATGAAAATAAATTGGAATTCTCTCAGTAGAAATATGAAAAAAAGGGAACGTTCTAAGCTCTTTACTTTCTGCATTTGCCACTTTTTCCCTTTGTTCCTTTTTTCGTCCACATTTGATCAACCGTCTGTTCACAATAAAACCTCATTAAAATCAAACACTTCTAAAATATGCATTTTCCGCTTGACATATACTATATATTGTGGTTTAATTTCATAGCCCCTCTAAATAAGGGGTAAATAACTTTCATACCAAGAGTAATCATTCAGGTATCTGAGAGGACAATAAACGTTATCAATCCAAGATCATTAATGAAATTCATTATACAAAGCCGGGGGAAAAGGGAGGAATTATGTCAGAAGTGAGTTCAACTCAACTGGAATTGAATCCGAGTGCACGAAAAGTCCTTGAAAAAAGGTATCTCAAAAAAGACGAGCAGGGGAGGGTCATAGAGGATCCTGAAAGCCTGTTTAGAAGAGTCGCAAAGTCAGTTGCCTCTGTTGAGCGCAATTACGGTAAATCTGACGCTGATATCAGCGGGACAGAGAACAGGTTTTATGACCTCATGACGTCATTTAAATTTTTACCCAACAGCCCTACCCTGATGAACGCGGGCAGAAGACTCGGACAGCTTTCTGCATGTTTTGTTCTCCCCGTTGAGGATTCAATGGAATCTATTTTTGAAGCAGTAAAAAATGCGGCATTAATTCACAAGTCGGGAGGAGGCACCGGTTTCTCATTTTCAAACCTTCGGCCAAGCGGTGATATTGTCGGCTCGACCAAAGGGGTCTCTTCAGGGCCGATTTCTTTCATGACTGTGTTCGATTCGGCCACGGAAGCGATAAAACAGGGCGGTACGAGAAGGGGTGCCAACATGGGAATATTGCGGGTAGACCACCCTGATATCCTCGATTTCATTTCAGCAAAGGATAATAACTCCCGGCTGAATAATTTCAACCTGTCCGTTGCATTAACCGATGTTTTTATGAAAGCCATCGAAAAAGACGAAGAATACGATTTAATTAATCCTCACAATGATAAGTGCGTCCGCCGCCTGAAAGCCAGAGATGTCTTTCATCTCATCGTTAACAATGCCTGGAAAAACGGAGAACCGGGGGTCATATTCATGGACAGGATAAACCAGTGCAATCCTACCCCTGCTCTCGGTCAGATCGAAAGCACGAACCCCTGTGGTGAGCAGCCCCTTCTGCCCTATGAGTCCTGCAACCTTGGATCCATAAACCTTTCCAGGTTCGTAAGTGAGCAAGCGGGGATGCAGGGAAGTACCGAAGAAGCTTCCAAACGTATTGACTGGGATGCCCTCAGGGAGACTGTACGGCTTTCTGTTCATTTTCTTGACAATGTTATTGAGATCAACAAATATCCTTTGGAAAAAATAGAAAATGCCACAAAAGGGAACAGAAAAATAGGACTCGGGGTTATGGGCTGGGCAGACATGCTGATACAGCTTGGAATTCCATATAACTCTGTAGACGCCTCCAATCTGGCAAATGAAGTCATGAAATTCATACAGACGGAAAGCAAAAAACAGTCATCTTTCCTCGCCGTAGAACGGGGAGTGTTCCCGAATTTTGATGAGAGTATTTATACCGATGAAACTGCGGTAAGAAATGCCACAACAACAACCATAGCACCCACGGGAACCCTGTCGATAATTGCCGGATGTTCAAGCGGCATAGAGCCATTATTTGCGGTATCTTTTATACGGAACGTCATGGAAGGCACAAAACTGTATGAGGTAAACCCCCACTTTGAGAGAATAGCAAAGGAAAGAGGATTCTGGAGCAAGGAGCTTATCGAGAAGATAGCCGAGCAAGGAAGTCTGAAAGATATCAGTGAAGTCCCCGATGATATCAAGAAAGCATTTATAACTGCACACGACATTTCTCCTCTCGACCATGTCAGAATGCAGGCGGCATTTCAGAAACATGTGGATAATGCTGTCTCCAAGACAGTTAATTTCCCTCATGATGCCTCATCAAAAGATGTTGAAGATGTATATATGCTTGCATATGGACTTGGGTGCAAAGGTCTTACTGTATACAGAGACGGTTCCCGGGAGGAGCAGGTCCTGTCAACAGGGAAGAGTGAGTCCTCTTCTGACACGGCTGAATTTGAGAAATTACTAAAGGACTCCGTGGCGACAGGGAAAATCACTCCCAGAAAAAGACCGGACGTCATCAAAGGAACGACGCGTGTGATGAAAACCGGGTGCGGGAATCTCTATGTCACAATAAATGAAGATGAAGAAGGGAACCTCTTCGAGCTGTTCACGCAAATGGGAAAAGCAGGCGGCTGTGCATCGAGCCAGGCAGAGGCCATTGGTAGACTTGTGAGCCTCGCATTCAGAAGTAACATAGAGCCCATAGAAATAGAAAAACAGCTCAAAGGAATAAGCTGCCACAGCCCTGCATGGGCGGCAGGCGGCAAGATAGCGTCCTGCTCTGATGCAATATCAAAATCTATAGAACGATACGTCGAACGCGGCAACAAAAGCAACGGAAGCGGCAACGGCTCCCATCCCAAAAAAGAAACGGCCATATACGGCGCCTGTCCTGACTGCGGTGGTGCAGTTGAGCACGAAGGCGGGTGTGCTGTATGCAGGGACTGCGGGTTTACGAAGTGCAGCTGATCCTGTGACCAAACCAGGAATTACATAGTGTTCGCTGCAGGACCAGCAGAAAGCTACCGACAGGAAATCCCTTCGACGCTTCAGTTATTATGAATGACAGATGAAACGTTTTATTGCAGTAATCGGAATACTTTTGATCACAGCCTGCGCCTCAACCCCGCCGGCAAATATCAGCGCTGAGTCTGGCGCCCAGTCAATGACAGCCTCCTGGTATGGAGAGAAATTTCACGGGAGGCCCACGGCATCAGGCGAGCGGTATGATATGCACGGCCTCACCGCCGCTCATAAAACACTGAAGTTTGGGACCATGCTGAAGGTAACAAACCCGGACACAGAAAAATCTGTTGTAGTAACAGTAAACGACAGGGGCCCATTTATCCGGGGCAGAGACCTTGATCTCTCTTACGGGGCTGCAAAGGAAATCGGCCTTGTGGAAAAGGGAGTCGGCAAAATAAGGGTTGAATATGTAAGAAGGGACACGCGCTATGCCAGGCGAATGCCTTTTACCCCTGCAGAGACAGCGGAGTCAATGACTATTCAGGTGGGGTCATTCATTGAGAAAGAAAGGGCCATCCGTCTCAAGCAGGGCCTTGAATATAAATACGACAACGTATATCTGACCAACGTTAAGGTGGAAGGGACTACCTACTTCAGGGTACGAATCGGGGAATTTGACATCTACGATGATGCCTATTCAGTTGCTGAAAAACTCTCTGATGAAGGGTATAGTACATTAATAATGAAAAGCGATTAAGACAGACTTCAGTGCTGATCCTGTATTTTTCCACCACTCATTGCAATAACATACGTTCAGATAAATAGTATGATCAGTACATTACGGAGAGTTCTCACATGCGGCCTGAATGGAATGAATATTTTATAGAAATAGCAAAGGTAGTTTCATCACGGTCCACCTGTCTCCGAAGAAAATACGGTGCCGTGATTGTGAAAGACAAGGTAATTATCAGTTCCGGTTACAATGGTTCTCCACGGGGGATAGCGAATTGCATTGATCTCGGCAGGTGCACCAGAAAGGAGCTCAATGTTCCTTCGGGAGAACGATATGAACTGTGTGAAGCCGTACATGCCGAACAGAATGCGATTATAAATGCCCCCCCTGACAGAATGAAAGGCGCAACTATCTATATAGCAGGATTTGAAGAAGACAAAAGTTTCGCTGCCGGCAGACCCTGCAAGCTCTGCGACCGTATGATCAGAAATGCCCAGATTCAGGACATCCTGTACCTGGACAAAGACGGCAGATTAATAAAGGTAGAGTTTTAATAACCTGGTCCTGAATTACATTTCCTGATCTCATGTTCCAATTATAATAAAAGGGAGCAGTCCTATTAGCTGACACCTCCTTTTTACCATATTTTGCAATGCACGGAACTTATAATTGAGCCTATGGAATTAGACGTTACTATCCATAAAGGAAGCGGGGACAAGCCCATTGTCATCTTTATCCACGGCCTGGCAGTGGATAAGAATTTCTGGATTGATCCCTATGACACAAAAGTTCTTGGCAAATCTGTCCCCATGAGAGTATTTGCATCCACCAGACCGGGTCCGAAGCCACCCCAAAGGACACAGCAATTCACCATTGGCACTATCCCGGGGAAGATTATGAACCTCTGGCTCTTATTGAAAGAACAGAACTTTAACCTTCTCTGCTGGAGCCAGAGAAGACCTGCAGGACCGATACATTCATCCGTCGACGAACTTGACAGTATAATGAAACTTTCCGGTCGGATCTTTCCCGGAAAGCACGTTGTCTTCGTCTGCCATAGCCGTGGAGGGCTTGTAGCACGAAAGTTCATGGAAAAGAAACGCAGGAGAGTTAAAGCACTGGTAACAATAGCGACTCCCCACCAGGGAAGCTCTCTTTCACTCATCAGCAAACACCTTTCCCCGCTCGCCGGATTCCTCAGGGGCGTGCTCCCCGATGAAACTCATGGCTCACTTGCTGAAGTTGTGAAGAAAACTGCTGAACTCCTGCAGGGGAAGGCCCTGAAAGAGCTCATGCCCGGTTCAGATTTCATCAGGAATCTGAACGACAGGCCTTATGGAAATGTAAAATACCTGTCATTCGGCGGCAGAAAAACAGCACTCCTGACATTTTACAGATGGAAAAAACATGATGAGAAAATGTGCCCGGTTCCCGTGCTCACAATCCCTGACTCGCTCACCAATTTTTTACCTGCCTCTGTAATCCCCGATGAAATCATTCCCTGCAAAGGCGACTTCATGGTAACAACAAAAAGTTCGGTATTACCGTGGGCAGCAGCACATTACAATGTGTCTGCAAATCATATATCCATTACCTGGAGCAGAAAAGTCAAAACAAGTGTCCTGGATTTGCTTGGGAAAATCTGACGTGATTGTACTGAAGCAGGCACTGTAACTTGTAGCATTTTATCCCTGCTCAAAGAATGAGCCTGAAAGAAAGAATTGAAAATACACAAAAAAAAGGGCCTGGTTTTTACCAGGCCCCTCGCAATGATCAATCTATTTTTTCTTTCTGAACTGTCTGACTCCCAATGCTACTCCCCCAATGATAAAGAGAGTAGAGCTTACCGGCTCAGGGACAACTGTTGGATAAAAAGAAACGCCGTGCAGCACCTGATCAGGATTACTGATATGAACCTTCCACCAGCCGTCAGTAGCGCCTGCAGCAAATGTGTCGCCATAAAAATTGAAATTTATTTTCTTGCCGTCGGGGCTTACACTCCACTCATTTCCTACATCCAGACCCTGGCTGCTGGATGGCTCAAAAGGATTAGTAATGTCAAAAACAACGTTTGAAATGTCAAAAAGCGCATCCCCGCTGTGACCCTCAATTTCAAATATTTCCAGGTGGAAATCTGACCAGGCAACACTCGCCTGATTGTCAGCATTGATTGTGTACCATCCCGCGTCTGCCGGACTGACAGCGCCCAGAGAAAGTAAACATATGAATAGTCCAGCAATCAGCACCGTACAGCCCTTTTTTCTCAATCCTGCCCTTAAATTCATTTGCTTTTCCTCCCTTTGTTAACTATGAAATATTTCTTATGCGTAATGTTCTCCGGTCTGAGCGACTGGCCGGAATATGGACGTTATGGCTTTCATCAAAGGTTTTGCCGAACCGAAGGCTACGGTAACGGTCAGCAATGAAAAAAGCAGTATGAATTGCAGTATGTGAAAAAAATGTATGCCAGTCTTCAAAACCATTGTTGCACCCCCTCAAATATTATTTTTTTATTATTTATTCAGTCTATTTGAGGTGTATATAACAAGAAGTATGCCAATAGGCATTCAAATTCCAACGCCCAAAATTATACTTATAATTCAGCTACTTGAATGTAAAGGACAGGACAGGAAGGCTTATGCATTGGGGCTGTGCAGATGTGTCATGGCACAGTTTGGGCGGGCAGGAAAATGGGATGCCCGCTCATGCAGAAAGGCTTTGCAATTCACCTGCAACAGGAAAGATGCCACGTGTTCATATTATGTAAGGGTACTTAAAGCATATTGTTCTGAAGATCTGTTCAATCAACATGACTACTGTTATAACAGAGTAATTTATAAGCATTTATCCTAAACAGGCAAATTCAGAAATTTGATTTTATGAAGAGAGAACAATTATACTTTTAAGTACATGCTTTCTATTGTTATTCCCACATATAACGCATCCAAATTCATGCCCGCTCTTCTGGAATCCATATTTAAACAGGCAGTTGATGATATGGAAGTTATTGTTGTCGATGACTGTTCTACCGATAATACACTCGAAATTGTCAAAGAATATGCCGTCAGAGTGGTTCAGATGGAGAAGAACGGCGGGCCGGCCCGAGCACGGAACAGGGGCGTGAAGGAAGCCCGGGGCGATATAATATTTTTCCTCGATTCCGATGTTGTTGTAATGGACGGGACTGTCAGGGAAGTACAGGACTATTTTGAGCAAAATCCATCATCAAAATGCGTCATCGGAGTATGCGCAACAGAGCCTCTCAACAAGGGATTTGTGCCGAGATACATGGCCATGTTTGAGTATATTCATCTTTATAACGCACGTGACAGCAAATTAAGCGTCTTTGCTCCGCGGTGCGGTGCGATAAAAAAGGATTTATTTGAAGGGGTCGGCGGATATGATGAATCATATACAGGGGCAGACGTGGAAGACTTTGAACTTGCCAGAAGGATTATGAAAACCGACGATATCCTGCTCAATCCGAAGATGCTGGTGAGGCATCAGTTTGTGAATAATTTTGAAGAGGCAGTCAGAAACTATTTCAAACGGGCTGTCATGTGGATCCATCTGTTTCTGAAAGACAGGCAGTTTGACAATGCAGGGCCGACAGCGCCAAGCAACGGTATTGCGGCAATCTGCTCATTCTTCAGCTTTCTTTCTCTTCTTCTCATTCCTGTTCTCTCTTCGGCCAAATATGTTTTTATAGCATTTCTCGTCACTTTTCTTTTTGCAAATCTGAAATGGTGGAACTTTATGAGAAAGGAAGCGGGGCTGCTTTTTTCAATAAAAGCCCTTTTCTTAAATTATTTTCTTGGTATAGATATTATTATTGCCTCGATGTATGGATTGGTAAGTTACTATTTAAAACCCTCTTAAGAAACGCGCAAACATTCTATAAGTATTACATAACACATGAATTCTGATAAAAAATTGGTAGTACTGGCCTACGCAAATGCAAGTCCCTTCCCCTATCACGCATGGACACCACTGGCAATACTTTCTCTGGGGGCATATCTGGAGCAGCATGATCTCGAGGTTGAGTATTTTGATGAGAGAATCCACAAGAAAGATCGTTTCAGGGAGTTGGTAAGCAGACGCCCCCTGCTGGTCGGGCTTTCTACGATGACCTGCTTTCAGATCAAGAATACTCTGAATCTCGCAAAAACCGCCCGGGAAATAAATGGAGATATCCCCCTCGTCTGGGGAGGAACCCATCCTTCCATGATGGCTGAACAGACACTGGAATCCGGACTGGTTGATTTTGTTATCAAGGGGGAAGGTGAGCAGACCCTGCTGGAACTGGTGCAGGCACTCCGTGAAGGCAGAGACGAATTCACCGGCATCCATGGTCTCGGCTGGAAAAAAGGCAGAAAAACCTTCATAAACGAAGACAGGGACTTTCTTGACATAGAAAACCTCCCCTTCCCGTACGGGGGAAAAGGGAAAGACATACTGCTGGAGTATGTGCGAAGGTCTTCTGACACACTGGAAAACATAGGGTATGAATCCTCGCGGGGCTGCCCCCACAAATGCGGATTCTGCTATAACGTATATTTTCACAAAAACGTCTGCAGAGTAAAAAGCCTCGGCAAGATCAGGGAAGAACTTCAAACATTAAAAGGACTGGGGGTAAACAAGTTAACCTTTTATGATGATACATTCCTGGCCGGGAAAAAGGACCTGATGGTCAATATTCTCGATCTTTTAAGGGAACTTGATTTCAAGTGGATTGCCAATGTCCGGATAAATACCTTTACCCCCGAATTGATCAAAAAGTTTGAAGACAGCGGGTGCGTCTATCTCTTCTTTGGTGTCGAGTCCCCTGATGACGATGTCCTCAAGTTCATACGAAAAGGGCAGAACAGGCGAATGATCGATGAAGGAATAAAAGTCGCTTCCCGGGGGAATATCCCGACGCTCTACTCATTAATGATCGGGCTTCCCGGGGAGACAGAAGAGCAGATGAACAGGACCCTCGATTTTGCCGATGAGATACGCAGCCGTCATCCGGGGGCTGAAGTGCCCATACAGCCCTATGTCCCGCTCCCCGGCACCAGATTGTATGAAGAGGCGCTGAAACAGGGATTTAAGCCTCCCACTCATCTGGAGGGATGGAAAAACTTCACAAACGATGAAGTAAGAAACCCCTGGATAAAAAACCCGAGGCTTTTAAACGCCATCTACATAAATTCATTTCTCGCCTTCCGGTATGACAGGTTTCTGAAAAACTTCTGGAGCAAGATAGTTTTCGGCCCATTGCACGCCCTGTCTCTCTGGAGATGGAAAAA
>CALZGI010000126.1 GCA_945786855.1 Thermodesulfovibrionia bacterium
GAAAAATTGAAGTCCAGTTCACCGTCAGTGTCATTCGGGTCATAAGATATCCCGATAGAAAATACAAATGGAGATATTGCGGGGTGAATCGTTATTGAATCGGGAATGGTGTCACCATTACCATCCGATGGATCAAAACTGAGATTACTCTGATCAAAGTCTACAGAAAAGATCATTGAGCTGATATCATTGCCATTCGCTGTGAATGTAACTGGAACAGCAACGGACCCGTTTCCTGCGGCAGGTATCTGGAAGGGTATTTCCAATTCAGGGCCGGTAGCCTGCGTTATATCCATTGTACTTGAATAGTAAACACTATTATTAGCATCTGACTGAACAAGATGAAAAGCTGGAGTCGATGTTGGACTTGTGCTCACGGTAAAATTAATAATCGCCCTTTCCCCTTCTGCCAATTCAAAGTCCCATCCAAGTGCCATTACAGCGTCACCGTCATGCCCGAGTGTCTGATTATCAAGTTGATCGAAAAAAATCTGGTTGTCCAGCACACCATCGATTACAAATCCAAATTGAATCAAATCACCAAAATACGTTGTGCCCCCTGTACCATTTCCCGAGAAACCGTCACCCGGTTCATCTATCTCCCACGTTTGTCCAAAAAGCGGGCTATTGACAGGTGCCCCATTTTCATCAAAAGGATCATTGCCGAGATCAAGATCGAAGTAGGCAATTACAAAGTGCAGCCCGGGCTGTTCAACAGTTATGATGGCAGAACCGAGACCTGTATGAATCAATACGTCGGTATCAATCAAGTCAATTCCGGAAGTGTCTATGTTGGCCGGAAGATCACTCGTGCCTGTCAAACCTCCGCTGAAACCGACCACGTCAAATGTACAATCAAGCCCATCATAACAATAGGTCACCCCGTCAATGTTAAATCCCCAGTCCAGGCTTTTCGATTGTGCACCCGCAATACTCGCGGTAAAAAGAAGCATAACCATTAACATCACCACATACTTTTTCATGTTCCCTCCCGGTATATCTATTGATATTTTGTTAAAATATTTATTACATGTAATGGAACTTTTCATTTTTTCAATATACAGAAGTACATTTGATTTCTTAAGGGTACATGCGAGTTAAGAGCAATAAAACTGTCTATACGTGCTGTCGGAATCAGCATATTCATTCGCACAAGATTTGTTAATTTAGAGAAATTAGTCGCCTATATGAGGCTACTTTTCTAGTATACTGTAAACTTTATTTACTATATAAGGCATTATTGTTTTTTGCATGGTAATTCTTGCTCACATCATTTTTTCCTATCTATCAGCTAATAGATCTGCCCTTTCGCGCTCATCTCATTAAAATACTCTCCCTGAAATATTAAAGGAAGCTCTCCACTCTGGATATATTAATTGAATACATGAAATATTCCTCCGGAACATGCCATAGTGACATATTATCATGCCAATTTGACACACATACGTGTAAATTAAATACTTCTAAAGTTGTTGTTTTTCATATATTTCCTCAATACATATCTCGAACGAGCTTTACTAATTTCTTTAAATTCAAGGGTAACGGCTGCTATGAAATTAATGCATTTCAAATGCAGAAATACTTAATACTATTTGGCACAGTAATTGCACTTCAAAGTATAAAATATTCTCACAGTTTCATTTTGTTATTATTATAAATTTAACATTTTGGATAATTTGATATGCCTGAAAATTCTATTGTAATTTTCACTTCAGACGAGAATAATCAAAGTTGTTATTATTCTATAATGACAAATGGGGCCAGTGTTGAACTCCTGCCTCTTCTTGAGTCGATTGATTGCATTGACAGGCAAATACATGATTTAGTACTCCTCGATTGCGGAATGGAAGTGGAAGATGGCCTCACAGTATTAAGAGATATCAAAACTCTGCATCCAGCCATTCCTGTAATTTTCATAACAGAGCTTAATTCGGAAGAATCAGCAGTAAATGCATTCCGGTCCGGAGCACGGGATTATCTGAAAAAGCCTTTTAAAACAGAGGAACTCGAGAAAAGCATGGCAACCTTGTTGTCAATCAAGCGGCAATCCAGAGAGCAAAGAAGCACATGTTTTCTCCATAGTAATAACAATGAAGAGGCCCGGGACATCCCGCAAAATTACCTGTATCCCGGAAACGTCAACAGGGCCCTCAGATATATAGAGTATAATCTGACAGAGCAGATATCACTCGAAAAGCTTGCGTCGGTGGCTCACATGAGCAAGTATCATTTTTGCAAGATATTTAAAAGATATGTAGGCATGAGTCCCATGCGGTATGTAGCATTCAAAAGAGTCAAAAAGGCAAAGAAACTTCTTTCATTATCAGACTTGAATGTTTCAGAAATTGCGTGGGAAGTCGGCTTTAATGACCTGAGTAACTTTAACAAGCATTTCAAGAAAATAACGGGTATTACGCCCACCGACTACAAGTTGGATTTAAAAGCCCCCAATGGGCAGGATAACAACTTCCCCGCTCTCGCCTACAACTGATATCTCTATTCAGCACTTCGATTCGCCTTCTCGGTATAATCGTCACTGAGGATTTCAATAACCGCTTTTTTCTTCAGTCCAGCCATATGGTCCTCCAGTCTCTTCTTTCCCTGCTTTTCTTTGAGATACTTACCTATAAAGTCCTTCACTTCCTCGTAAGGAATTTTTCCGGCAGGTTTTCTGTCGTGGAGTTTTATAATGTGGAAACCATGCTTGGTGGCAATGACATCACTGACCCGCCCCACTTCAAGGCCAAAGGCTGCGTCATCAAATTCCCCGGGCATAAATCCCCTTTTTATGTAACCAAGGTCGCCTCCCCGCTGTGCATATCCGTCCTGTGACTCTTTCTTCGCCAGTTCTGCAAAATCTTTTCCTGCAATTATTTCTTTCCGGAGGCCTTCCGTCTTTTTCCTGGCCAACGCCTTCCCCTCAGCCCCGATTTCAGCATCCGCTTTAATCATAATGTGACTCACCTTGATCAGTTCCTCTCTGATGAACGCGCGGGGATTGCTTTCATAATATTCCCTCACATCTTTTTCCGGCACTCTGGGATCATCGAGTCCGTGTTTCTCAACATAGGCCTGGAGAGAAAGCCTTTGCTCCAGCAAGGAACGAAAATCTTTTTCTGTAATTTTTTTCTCTTTCAACATTTCGGCAAATTCACGGTCAGTGGGGTACTTTCCCTTGACCTCTTTCATTTTTTCCGCAACTCTCTTATCCATGTCAGGAACAGTCATTTTTTCGCTTTCCTGACGGAAGACTTCCTGTTCGATGGCCTTCTGCAAAGCTTTCCTCCGCAAATGGTTCTCCTTGTCAGGAGAAAGTTTCCGGGCACCGTATTTTCTGTAGACTTTAAGCTGCTGCTCATAGTATGGAGTAATCTGATCTTCATAGAGTGTCTGGCCGTTCACCGTTGCTACAGCAATACGCCCGGCATTTTGTTCAGCGGGTTTCTTCGTTTCAGATGCAAACACCAAAGTGCTGATCGAGGCAAGAACACATACCATCACGGCTAGCAGCAAAGATTTTCCAGGCCTCATTCTATTATTCATCTTCAGCATTATTCAGAGTAAATCTATTGTTCCGTAATAGTCAAATCAGCAGAACGGCCCCTTCGACCGTAAGGGGTAAAGTAGATGTCGTATTCCCCGTCTCTCGCATCAAGAACAATGTTTCTTGGGCCGTATTTCTTCCGAAAGAAGCGGTAGCGCTTTCCGTGATGCATGCGTATTCTGCGGGAGAGTTCTTTCACAAACATGTCCCCGTCGTAGACTGCCATTCTTATGCCTCTGAGCCCATGATTCTCTATGTTTATTTCGTACACTGCCCCGGACAGGGTCAGGGACTGCGTGTCGCGACGAGGCAAACGCGATTTCCGTTCAAGAGTCATGTGAATCGGTTCAAAACCCTGTAAAGAAGCCTCTGTGACATCAATGAGTCCATAGCCGTACATATTGTCAGGTCCTGTTTCGCCCACATCCATGGCCGTCAACTGCAGCACCTGCCGAAGGTCTCTGTTATCAATGAACCCATCTCCTGTTATGTCCTCCAGGTCGGATGCAAGGAACAGCGCAGCTGCTCCTGTTACGTGGGCGGCCGACTGTGAGGTGCCATCCAGTGTACTATACATCCCTCCTGTTACGGAAGACAGGATGTCCACTCCCGGTGCAGCCAGTTCAATTTCCGGTCCAAAGGGGGAAAAATATGCCTGTATGTCATCAGCATCGGTTCCCGTAACAGCAATGACTGAATCGTAGGCTGCCGGATACCGGACCTCCCCCCCCCGAGTGTTTCCCGCTGCAGCCACGATGAGGACCCCTTCATTATATGCGCTGTCACAGGCATCCCTGAGGGACTGAAAATCCATCCCTTCCAGGCTCAGATTGATAATGTCCATTCCGTTGTCAATTGACCATTCAATGCCTTCTATCAGCCAGCTCAGGAGACCAAAAC
>CALZGI010000127.1 GCA_945786855.1 Thermodesulfovibrionia bacterium
CCCGGCGCTTTCATCAGTGCCGAGGGTTCTGTACCATCCGGCCCCGTTTAAGATGATCTGCGGAATATTTGCCAGGGTCTCGACATTGTTAAGAATTGTCGGCCTGTCCCACAATCCCTTGACTGCAGAACGCCACAGCTTGGGTCTCGGCATACCGCGTTTCCCCTCAATAGAACGCATAAGGGCCGTAGCTTCACCGCAGACAAAGGCGCCTGCGCCCTGGTATATCTCGAGGTCAAAAGCAAACCCGGTGCCGAGAATATTGCTGCCGAGCAATCCTGATTCGTAACACTGGTCAATGGCGATTTGAAGACGTTTTACCGCGAGTGGATATTCGGCCCGTACATATATATAGCCTTTATGTGATTCAGTTGCCACGCCGCAGAGAATCATGCCCTCAATGACCGCATGCGGGTCTGATTCCATAACCGACCTGTCCATGAATGCGCCGGGGTCACCCTCATCCCCATTACATATGACATATTTTTCATCGGATTTGATCTTCAGACCGAGCTCCCATTTCTTCCCTGTGGGAAAACCTGCACCGCCCCTTCCTCTTAGCCCTGAGTCTGTAACTACCTTAACTATCTCTTCCGGCTTCATCAGGGTGAGAGCCCTTGAAAGCGCCTTATATCCGTCCATTGTTATATAGTCTTCAATCCGCTCGGGGTCAATGAGTCCTTTGTTTTTCAGCACCACCAGAACCTGGTGTTTGAAAAAAGGGATATCATGTATTGAGGGAATGGCAATTTTTTTATCATGCTCCTTAAATGCCAGTTTCTGAAAAGGTCTCCCTTTGAGAAAATGCTCCTCAACAAGACCGGGCACATCTTCAGGGGTTATGTCCTGATAAAATGTCTCATCCGGATACACAGCCATAACAGGCCCTTTGGCACAAAATCCGTTGCATCCTGAAAGGACCACCTGTGCTTCATCATCAATTCCTTTCTTCCTGAACTCTTCTTCAAGGGATGCCTTGACCTTATTCGTGCCGCTTGCCATGCAGCCAGTCCCTCCGCAAAGCATTGCATGTGTACGAACCGCAGTTTCCATGGTTTCCTCCTTTTTTCATAAGTAGTTAGTAGCTCGTAGTTAGTAGTTAAAAACCATACAGTAAATCTTATTACCTTTTTTACCTACTACTAACTACGAGCTACTTTCTTAAAATATTGTTTCTCCTCCGAGCGCCAATGCATATTTTTCTACAGGATTTCCATGCATAACATGCTCTCTGAATATCTCTTTAATATTTTCTTCATTCAGATCGCCATAAATGACAGGCGTCTGGTCCTTTAATTCAATAACAGCCATTGGTTCCCGTGCGCAGAGCCCGCCGCATCCTGCTGTCTTTAAAACTGTATCTTCTCTTCCGGAAAGGGCTATCTCATTCATCAGGGCAGTCATAACATTCCTTGCACCGGCTGCGATTCCGCAGGTCCCCATATGCACAACAATTTTAGCTTTGAAATCACCTTTTCTGAGAGTAAACGTTGCCTTATTTTCATCCCTGACATGCTGAAGGTCTGCTATGCTTAACCTGGCCATAATATTTCTCCTTTCCTGCTGCTGCACCAGACCCTCCAGGAGGCGCTGATGCGATTACACGTCATTTTTAAACAGCGGTTATACTCCGCCCATACAGATATCTCCCTTTAAGATGTCAAGATGCCAATTGCCTCCATTTGATAAACTCGTTAACCGAATGCAATGCATTATTTCCTGTCATCCAGGTCACGCTATTCCATGCCTTTTCGATTCCGCTTATATATCCTCGAGTAGGGGGAGTTTCTGGTTGCATCCTGAAGTTGGAGTAAAAGGAAACAATATCTCTTATTTCAGAAGGATGCATGTTCAGTCCATGCGCAATTCGTTTCTGTACGATAGAGGGGAGATACCCGAATATCTCCTGGGCACGCGTGAGCACCTGAATTGCCTGACTGGACGTTTTCCCGTATTGATTAATCGCCTCATCCAACTCTGCAAACATTTCCGGTTTAAATCCATCTTCCTGTTCATTCTTTAATTCATTTTCCTTTATCCACTCAATTGCCCTGTTGGAAACGTCTATTAACAATTCCGGCGTAAATGGTTTGATCAGATGGCTGATTATGCCGATCCTGTGGGCCTCTTTAATGGCTTTTTTTAAGTGCTTTCCTGTTATAGCAACTACACCTGTGGCAGGCCAGTATTGTTTTATCCAACTTATAAGGGTAATGCTGTCTAAACCGCGCAGCGACAGGTCCGTGAAAACAAGATCATAATTATTTTGCTTTATCTTTTGTATCGCTTCTATTCCACTGAGCACGCCTTCAACAGAATGGCCTTCGTGATAAAGGATCGTCAGTGCGCTTTTTATAATTTCAGGGTCATTATCTGCGACCATTATGCTAATGTAATCTTTCATCGGTACACCTCCTTTTGCAGGGGCGGGTTTCAAACCCGCCCCTACTGCTGATAATCCCAGTGTTTCCATTTGAGATACTCATTAATTGCATTCGCTGTCCTCCTTCCTGCTCCCATAGCCGAGATAACCGTTGCAGAACCTGTAACAATATCTCCACCGGCGAATACACCCTTCTTCGATGTCATGCCTGTCCCTTCGTCAGTTGCAATATAACCGCCCTTGTTTAAGGTTAACTCCGGCATTGTTTTGGTTAAAAGCGGATTTGCTTTGGACCCTAATGCGGGGATTGCCACATCTATTTCGATTTGAAATTCACTGCCTTTAATGGGAACCGGCCTTTTCCTGCCCGACTCATCAGTCTCTCCAAGTTCCATCTTTATACATTCAACTCCGCATAGGTTGCCCTTGCCATCATCAATAAATCGAATGGGATTTGTCAGGAATAAAAACTCGATGCCTTCCTCATGTGCATGGTGCACTTCCGCCTTTCTTGCCGGCATTTCGGCCTCAGAGCGCCGGTATATAAGATAGACCTTTTCCGCTCCAATCCTTACTGCCACCCTTGCAGAATCCATAGCGACATTACCTCCCCCCAATACCGCGACCTCCTTGCCCTTCTTTATGGGGGTCTCATACTCGGGAAAGAGATACGCCTTCATCAGATTTGCCCTTGTCAGATATTCATTTGCAGAACAGACACCATTGAGATTTTCACCCGGTATTCCTAAAAACATGGGTAACCCTGCACCTGTACAAATAAAGCATGCGTCATATCCCCCGCCATTCAGCAATTCATCGATTGTATGGAGCTTTCCGATTACTGTGTTCAGCCTGAGCTCGATCCCCAGTTTCTTTATATACTCGACCTCTTTTTTTACGATTTCCTTTGGCAGTCTGAATTCAGGTATGCCGTATATGAGCACGCCTCCCGGGTCATGAAATGCTTCAAACAGGGTAACCGTATGTCCTGACATTGCCAGATCAACTGCACATGTCAAACCGCCTGGACCGGACCCTATGACCGCAACTTTTCTCCCTGTGGGCTTTGGCATCCCGGGAATTTTCATCTCACCTTTATCAGCCTCATAGTCAGCAACAAATCTCTCCAGGTTTCCGATTGCTATGGGCTTTCCCTTTTTTCCCAAAAGGCAGCGGGATTCACACTGATTCTCCTGGGGACAGACCCGTCCGCACACTGCTGGCAATGCGTTTTTTTCTTTCACCTTGTAACAGGCTTCCAGGAATTTTTTCTCTTTTATCAGATCCATGAAACCGGGGATATCTACTTCAACCGGGCATCCTGTCCTGCAGGCGGCTTTTTTACATGTCTTGCATCTGCTTGCCTCTTCAACCGCTTCATCAGGGGTATACCCGTAAGGGACTTCCAGGAAATTTCTCGCCCTGACCAGGGGAGGCTGCTCTCTCATGTCTACTCTTTTTTTTGTTTCTTTCTCAGCTGTACTTAATTCCATAATTCTTACCTCCACAGGCTTGTACTCGATTCATAGCCATATTTTCCTCGTCAATATATCCCTGAAGCCTGTTCATGAGCAGATCAAAATTAACTTCGTGACCATTAAATTCAGGGCCGTCTACGCATGTATATTTTGTCTCACCTCCAATTTCCACCCTGCAGCCGCCGCACATCCCCGTACCATCAATCATGATTGAGTTCAGACTGACTATGGTTTTCACGTTGTATTTTTCCGTTGTCCTGCATACGAACTTCATCATGATGGCAGGGCCGATGGCAAGTACCAGATCAACCTTCTCAATACACAGAATATCTTCGAGAGGTGCCGTTACAAGTGCCTTTGTACCGTATGAACCGTCATCTGTTGTAATAATGAGTTCATCGGATACGTCCCGCATTTTTTCTTCCCAGAAAAGAATTGACTTGGACCGGGCGCCTATAATTGATGTGACCCTGTTGCCTGCTTCCTTGAGCGCCTTTGCTATTGGATACACAGGCGCAATCCCGACGCCGCCGCCCACACATATTACCCTGCCGAAATTCTCTATATGGGAATCGTTGCCGAGAGGGCCCACGACATCGGTGATAAAATCTCCTTCATTGAGAGTACCCAGGTGATTGGTCGACTTGCCGACCTTTTGAAAAACAGCTGTAATGGTCCCTCTGCCCCGGTCGAAATCAGCAATAGTTAAAGGTACCCTTTCACCTTTCTCATGGGTCCTGAGTATAAAATAATTCCCTGGCTTTGCTTTCCTTGCTATATCTCCTGCCTCAATCTCAAATAAAGTTACGTGCTCTGATAATTCCTCCTTCTTTAAAATATTGAACATTCCCTTAAGCCTCCTCTCTCGTTATATGTGCTCTCCATCAATCTCTTTATCATTGCTGAAGGTTGCCTCCTTATTTAGATTGTGGGATAAAAGTCTTGCCCTGTAAATCGAGAGGAAGTCGAAAGTTTATAGGTAGAAAATACTTATGATCGACTAGGTATTTTTATACTAAATCGAATACTGAAAACTATTTTGAGGAATTTTCTTATGGTGGACTAGGTGAAATTCCTTATGAGGGATGTTGTAGGGGCAGGTCCCTGTGCCTGCCCTTTTGCGGAAGGGTCACCAGGACAAGGGCAACCACAGTGGGCATGGGTGTTAACTTAAGCCGCATCATACACTGACACTTTCTCCTTATTGCATGGTCCGTACTCAATAAGTTCAAGCGTAGATCGTCG
>CALZGI010000128.1 GCA_945786855.1 Thermodesulfovibrionia bacterium
ATGCCCATGATGAAGTCACCAAACTGAAAGAACCGATAGACATCCTGTTTCTTGATGCAGACAAATCCGGTTACCTCGACTATCTCAATAAACTGTTACCGCTCGTCCGGCCGGGCGGACTTATCGTGGCCCACAATATGGTCTACCCCCCGCCGGATCCGCGATATATCAAGGCCATTACCACCAATCCCGGTCTGGAAACGGTCTTCCTGAACATGCACGCTGCGGGCATCGCTGTTACGCTCAAGAAAAGGTAAGAGGTGCCGTCAAGCTCTTTTTCATAAAGCAATAACCACCGTATTTAATCAGGGACATCATGACTGACGCGTCTTTCTCCCTGCAATGCGCGGCAGGATCATCGGCACTTCTTTTTGATAATTGACATATATATCGCCTAATTCCTCTGCGAGCCGCCTGTCCTCCATGAATGTGCCGATAACCATGTATACCGTAAGGATAAGATATCCGAGAAATTGCGGTAACGGGGCATGTGTCATTGATGCCGCAAGAAAAACAATCCCTCCGAAATACATGGGGTGACGCACTATGCCGTACAACCCGTGCTTATGAATAACCGTTCCCTGTTCTTTCCTTTGAGTCTGCCTGATTCCTGCAAACTTCCATATATCAAAGGACAGGAAAGATCCCGCTATTACTGTCAGGCCGAAAACCATTACGATATATTTAACTATCAGGAGATAAGAAGGGAGAGGGACTATGAGCGGCCCCGGGATGGTTCTCTGCCAGTAAAACAGGGGCAGGACGGTTACGAGAGCAAAAAGATTATAGAAAATCCGGTAATAACCAATTTTACCCCCTAACTGTTTTTTCAGCCATATCGTGGTCCCGGTTGTCAGCAGGAAACTGTGCAAAAAGCACCACAGGACCCAGAGGGTGCACAAAAGCAAATATTTCATTAATGCTTAGTTTAAATGTAAGCATGTCAAACATCAACGGGGAATGTAGACCTGACAATGCCGGCAGTGAAAGTTTCGGACCGGGACACACAGGGTATTCAAAAAAATATGTTACGAAAAGGTAACAATAAATTCCATTCTCCGGAGACAGGTTTGCACTTCATACACGTTTAACGGCTTCAACAGTTGATCAATAGTATGTCTGAGTTTTCTTTCTTTTTTTAGAAACTTATGAAAGCGACAGCTTCCTATGGGTATTGCGGATGTGCTTATGCCGAAGAGAGTATGATGTCAGGTCCGCATTTTTCAGAAAAATATAAAATGCAGACGCGTCACTGCCCGTGAAACATTCTGGATGCATTCATAAAATTATGTTACGAAATCGTAACAAATAAATTCATTTCTGTCTTTATAACTATTTGAATATAAAGAAATATCATAAGTATACCAAGAATAAATAGTAAAACAGGATTGTTACGATAGAGTAACAGTTTTAATGCCGGGGGCCGCAGCTGATCGTAAAACAAAATTTTCATTTCTTCCTGTTTTAATGCGGTATTTCAACTTAAAGATTTATCCTGAAGCGTTGGTATTTAATTTGCTAAATAACACGCAGGAACGAATCGCTGTTATAAATGAAAAGAGGTTGAAATGTTAGATATTGAAACCAAACATGAACAGTGTACGATTTGCAGTCATGAATACACATCCATGTATACTGAAATTATGCCGGGCGTAAAAATTTATGTTTGCGATGAGTGCCTGGAAGCTGCACGGTATAATTTTATCTGGGTTTGTATGAGTTGCAGAAAGGTCTACCTCAGATCAAAAAAGCTGGTTATTCAAAGATTAACGAATACTGAACTCAAGAGAGCCTATATTTTATGTGAGGACATGCAGATTATCCAGGGATTAGACAGGTGTATCGCCTGTGATTCTGAAGGAATAATGAATTATATGGATGTCTCAAAAACAGCATCATGTTAAGTAATTGTCGCGGCTGCCCTTTCAAATGTCAGAGATGATAGTATCGGTATAGAGGATTGCCTCCAAAATCTCAACCTCTGCGGCCTTACCTTCTGCTCCTGAGCTTCGCAAGCAGTCTCAGCATCTCAATATAAAGCCAGACAAGGGTCACTATCAAGCCGAAAGCTGCGTACCATTCCATGAATTTTGGGGCGCCCTGTTCGGCCCCGTGTTCGATAAAATCAAAATCCAGGACCAGGTTCAGGGCCGCAATAACAACGACTGCGAGACTGAAAAGAATTCCGAGGGGGCCGCTGTCGTGGATGAAGGGGACCCTGATGCCGAAAAAACCGAGAACAATGCTCGCAACGTATATAAGCATGATGCTTCCCGTCGCCGCAACGACACCGAGCTTGAAATTTTCCGTCGCTTTTATAAACCCCGATTTATAGGCAAACAGCAGCGCGAAGAGGGTCCCGAAGGTCAGGCCCACGGCCTGGATGACGATCCCGGGATACCGGGCTTCAAATGTGGAGGAAATTCCGCCGATAAACAGGCCTTCAAGAAGAGCATAGATCGGCGCAGTGACCGGGGCCGCGGTCTTTTTAAATACCGTAATAAGAGCTACGACGAAACCGCCGATCGCTCCCCCGATCATCCAGGGCATTACCGCAGCCGGGTTGCCGGAGGTGTAAAACATGTTCCATGTCCATCCGGCGGTAAGCAGCAGGCAGCAGAGCAGGATTCCCGTCTTATTCACCGTCCCCTGAATAGTCATGGAATCCACGGTGCCTGCCCGTGAAGAGTAGTCCTGAAATGTTTTGGAATTTAATGCGGGATTTGCAGTTCTCATTTTAATGCTCCTTATCGTGAACAGAATAATATTATTTATTTCGAAGGGCCATATGGTCCGTTATCATCAAAATCATTAGCCGATGCTTACCTTGTATATTAACCTGCATATCCTGTTTAAAGGTATATTTATTTTGTATACTAACGGCTATTACTCATGCAGGCACAAGATGAAAACATTATAAAAAGCTTTGCGCATATCGCTCTTTCACCTTTTTGCCTGTGTGCCTTTGCCGCTTTGTGCCTGGGCAGTTACTAAGAAACAATGATCAAACTGATAGGAATAAATAAATCTTTTGCCCCGGATGTGCATGCCGTAAAGGATCTTTCCCTCGAAATACATGGTGGGGAAACACTCGTTCTTTTAGGCTCTTCGGGGTGCGGAAAGACAACCATACTGAAAATGATTAACCGCATCATTGAGCCTTCCCGCGGCACGATCCTCATGGGGGGAGAGAACATCCTCGAACAGGACCCTATAGAAGTCAGGCGTTCAATAGGATACGTTATTCAGGAAATCGGCCTGTTCCCCCATATGAACATAGAAACGAATGCATCTCTTGTACTAAAGCTCATGGGCCGGACTGAAGAAGAACAGAAGAGGAGAGCACATGAAGTTCTTGAGCTTGTCGGCCTTGACCCTGAACAAATCCGCAGCCGCTATCCTGATGAGCTCTCAGGCGGTCAGCAGCAGCGCATCGGCGTCGCCAGGGCGCTGGCAGCCAACCCATCTCTGCTGTTGATGGACGAACCATTCAGTGCTGTCGATGCCGTGACACGTGAGCTTCTTCAACAGGAGCTTTTGAAATTAAAAGAACAGCTGAACAAGACAATCCTGTTTGTCACCCATGATATCTTTGAAGCCTTTACCCTTGCCGACCGGATAGCAATCATGCACGAAGGCCGGCTGCAGCAGGTTGGAACAAAAGAGGAAATTATTTCAGCCCCTGAAACAGAATTTGTCCGAAAACTGCTCATGAAACCAAAAAAACAATTGTCAGCCTTTCAGGGGTTAATGTAACATGGCAATGGATTTTGTCCTTGAGCGGCTGCCGGAATTACTCCTCCGCACAAGAGAGCACCTTCTTTTGTCCGGCCTTTCAACCGGAGCGGCTGCACTCATCGGGGTCCCCCTCGGTATTTATGTAATAAAGAAAAGCTGGCTGCGGTCTTTTGTCTTCGGTCTGGCCGGTATTGTACAAACAATCCCAAGCCTTGCAATGCTTGCATTTCTGTTAATATTCATCGGCAAGATAGGTATCGTGCCTGCAATAATAGCCCTTACCCTTTATGCCTTTCTTCCGATCATCCAGAATACCGTTACAGGGCTTGAAGGGGTCCCCCCCCACTTGATAGAGGCGTCCCGGGGAATGGGGATGACAAAAGGGCAGCAAATCAGGATGGTGAGGTTGCCCCTTGCATTGCCTGTCATTATAGCCGGTATTAAAACTGCGGCTGTCATAAGCGTGGGGATTGCAACGTTGTCCGCATTCATTGGGGCCGGGGGATTGGGGGAGTTTATAAACCGGGGGCTCGCCCTGTCAGATACTCGTCTGATATTGCTCGGGGCCGTCCCTTCCGCGGTGCTGGCGCTCTATGTCAGCCTGGCAATCTCTGCCATTGAGTGGGGGCTGAACGACAGGAAAAGGCGGCAGGTAAGACTGTTTGCAAAAAGCCCCGGTAAACTTTTAACGTTTCTACCGCTTCTCCTTTTATTTTTCATCGGAATAACAGGACAGATACCTCAAGCCGGCTTATCCCTGTCGGAGAAGACTCCTATCAGGGTCGGCAGCAAAAACTTCACTGAACAATTGATCCTTGCTGAAATGATGGCCCGGATCATTGAAATAAAAACAGGATATCATGTTGAAAGGAAACTCAACCTCGGAGGAACCATGATCTGCCATGAAGCACTTGTACAGGGTGAGAGTGACATGTACCCGGAATATACCGGGACGGGCCTGCTTGCTGTCTTAAAGAGCAAAGAATCATTCACAGCGCCCGGAGAAGTGTATGACTTTGTATCCCGCGAATATGAAAAACAGTTTAAACTGAAATGGCTCGCGCCTTTCGGATTTAACAATACCTATGCCTTTGCCATCAGAAATGAAGATGCGGTAAAGAACAAATGGGAAAAAGTATCTGATCTGGCATCTGCTGCTG
>CALZGI010000129.1 GCA_945786855.1 Thermodesulfovibrionia bacterium
AAACATATTATCTCCCCCCGTTAATATGTCATTTCCACTAACGTTCGCAGTCCAATCCGTCCCTCACACTACTCCTTCTTAGCTCTTTAATTTCTTATCGGTACTATACTGAAAATCTTTAAAGGGAGATCCCTGATCATATAAAAAGGGTCAGACCGGATTATTCGAGCGGAAATGGAGATATATTGTAATCTATGGGACAGAGCTATTTAACAAAAAACCATAGAAATATGGGCAAATTTAGTCGTTTTGCAGCAGATTACTTCCTAAGTCCTACAGGCTCTTAAGCACAAGCCGCAATTCATTATCAAAATTAATCCGGCGGCATTAAGTGATCGTCCTCTTCATCAATCTCGTCTTCCTCATCACGGTATTGCCTTTTTCTGATTATGAACTTGATAAACCCATACACCAGGATGGCAGAAGCAAAAGCAAAAAGGAGCTGAAAAATATGACTGCTTATATAAACAAGCCATGTATATTTCGTTTTCAGGTGGGCATGCCATTTCTTTTCAAGTTCATACAGTGGAGTAGAGAGGACATCCCCCGTAGCGTTATCCATGTCATCCCCTTCCCGCAATTTCGCCAAAATTTTCAGTACCCCTTCGAACCCTGATTCACGGACAATGTATTCGACAATGCTTCTACTTTGCTGATAGGCCAGGTGAAGGGATTTTTCATCTCCAGGGAACCTGTTTGTTAAATTATCTAAAGTGATAAACCTCCCGCTCAGTGTAGCCTGCTTGAGCAGGTCCTTGCTCTCCACCCCTATTATTTCCGACATGCCGCCTGTTACCCACTGGGAAATCCCTTCATTCAGCCATTTGGGCATCCTCTTTCCTCCAATGTAGTGATACAGCAGGAGGTGGCAGAGTTCGTGCTTCAGCGTTATTTCCAGCGTAAATGGATGGGTCTTCATTTTTGAATTATCAACCACTATCAGGTTTTTTTGGGGCAAGGCGACTGCAACAGCGAGACGGCTCCCCATCCGCTCCTGAAAATCTTTGCGGTTTCTGAATAACACGACTGTCGGCCTGAAATCTGTTTTAAACCTGAAGGTCTCTTCAAGTTCCCGTTTCAGAAGGGGATACATTTTAACGATCTCTTGTGCAGCAGTGTGGAGAGACTCATCATATTGAACAATTATCTGATCGTTCTCAATAGTCTTGACCTGTAGAGCAGCTATGGGTTCAGGGAAGATAAAAAAAAGAAAAAAGAATGCACAAATAATGATTACTGTTCTTAGCGAAACAAGGATCCCTCTCAGACCGTACCTCCTTCTTCTTCTGCACAAACATCGTTGGAACATGTTCAATAAGCAGTTCAGCTTTCGATCAGTAATGAATAGTAATCAACCTGAACGAAGGAATGTAGGAGATCTCATCAGGCGCAAGTCCGCCGTCCTTGTCTTTATCCAGGAGCATAAAGGCGTCTTCTATGTTGGAATATTTTTCGAGGTAGTTTTTAAACTCCGGATAGGTGATTTTCGTATCCTTGTTTATATCAAATCCCCTTAAGGCACCCTTATATTCTTCTAACTCAAGGACATCATCAGCCCGGCTCCATTCCGACTCGCTGATTATTGTATCTCCATCGGTGTCCAGTTTTTCGAAGGCATTTTTCTTCATATACATTTCGAGCTCTTCACGATCAACTTTCCCGTCCTTATTAAGATCTGCCTTTTGAAAAACCGGGTGCATTGCTGCCGCCGTTCCCCCTAAAAAAAGAAGCAGGCTGATAACAGCGATTGTCTTTATTATTGTTGATTTCATCATAGTTCTCCTCTCTTATGGCCTCAGTTCATTATAGTGCCTTTTCAGGGGGAATTCAAACGCTTCCGCCTCACACCTTCATGTGGAGCATCGGCATCCCCAGTCTCTGTCTCCTGTTTTCACCTTTAAACAGGGTGTTCTTCCTTGCTGCAGCATCTCCCCTTTTCCCTTCATGCTGGATCTGCATTTTTGTGGGAAGGCTCGATGCATGCTGAATGGTGTGTTTGCCGAACCGTGCCGACAGTTCATCAATAGAATGGTAAATCTTTCCCATCTTCTCTATCTTTGCCGTGTCGTCAAAGAGGGTGAACTGGACCCTGTTCTCAGGCCTCAGAGTACCGAGCACAACTCCTGTTAACCGGTAGGGTATGCCTGCTTGATAAATCTGATAGAACCCTTTCCGTAAGGCCTCAAAGAGCTCTGCAGGATAGGCGGTAGGACGGTTCAGTTTCAGCTCAATTCCGATATCCCTGAAATCCTTTTTCCTGAGAAAAATAATGAGCTTTGTTGCTGCGAGATTGTATCGCCTCGCTTTTATACAGGCGTTTTCCAAATTTTTGGAGAGCTGCCCAAAGACAAATGTCTCATCCGTTGAGGGAGGGGTAAAGGTCTTTGTTTTGCTTATTGACTGATAGCTGCTCTTTGACTCTGCGGCAACAGGGTAAACGCTCATCCCGTTCAGTTCACACCAGATCTCCTGAAACGGTTTGGACAGGTGCTTTTGTATGACCTCTTCATCTGTCTTTGCAAATTCCAGGGCCGTCCTTATTCCCAGCTTATTCAGGAAAGCCGATGTATTGGGGCCGATTCCCCATATCTTCTCTACGGGAATCTTCTCTAAATAAATATGTATGTCCCGCCCGGGGATGATGGTAAGCCCATGGGGTTTATTGTACTTGGAGCCCGCCTTTGCCAGTACTTTGGAGAGGCTCACCCCGATTGAAACAGTAATACCAAGCTCCCGTTCAACTGTCTCCTGTATCTTTTCGGCAATCATCCCGTAAGAGCAGTGGAAGCTCCTCCGCAAACCTGTCAGGTCAACAAAGGCCTCATCGATCGAATATTCCTCCACGTCCGGTGAAAAGCGCCGGAGTATTTCGAACATACGGACAGAGAAAAGGCTGTAGGTCTCATAATCGGAGGGCACAATAATTGCCTCGGGACAGACTTTCTTTACATCAACATACCCCATCCCTCTTTTCACTCCCCTGGCCTTTGCCTCGTAACTTGCCGCAGCAACAATTCCGCGCTCCTTTCCTGTGATAACAGGTTTCCCCCTCAGTTCAGGATGGATCGCCTGCTCGCAGGACGCAAAGAAAGCGTCGGCATCAATATGAAGGAGGGCCCTTGGCCAGGAACGTATGGTTAAAGGTTGATCGTTCATAATTAAAAAACAGGCGAGGGGCCAGGGGTGAGGGGCGAGAGGGAAAAACCTCTAGCCTCTAGCCCCTGATCTGATATCATTGATATTTTCTCACCACCGCCGTTACCACTCCTGCAATCTTGAGTTCGTTTTTGGGTTTTATAGGTTTATATTCAGGATTTGCAGGGATGAGGGTCACACTGTTCCCTCTCTTTCGCAGATACTTCATAGTCCATTCTCCGTCTACTTCCGCTATTACGATATCACCGCTCCGTGGAGCCTGCCCCTTGTTCACTATTACCATATCACCGGGAAGTATGCCGGCACCGGACATGGAGTCTCCCGACACCCTGAGAAGAAAGGTGGCCTCCTGGTTCTGTATGAGAAGTTCGTCAAGGGACAGGGTATCCGCCAGTTCTTCTTCAGCAGGGCTCGGGAACCCCGCCTCAACAGTGCCGAGGATTCGAACAGGGAACTTTATGGACCCCGGGGTAAGCCTTCCTTTTTCGTCCCTTGCGAGGACTTTCAGATCCTCCAGCCTTTTTACAAGCTTTGAAACGGCATTTTTTGACTTCAGCCCCAGCATCTCCCCTATTTCCGAAAAACTCGGCATCCTGCCTTTCTGATAGTAGAACCGGGCTATCTCCCGGATACGGGATTTCAGCCTCTCTTCTCTTTGCTCCTGTTGCATATCCACATTATAGGTGAACGATCGTTTACTGTCAAGGGGGGGGGGGGGGGACATAAGAGCTCAGTTGTTTTGAAAGATGAACATCGAACGTCCAACATCGAATGCTGAATGGAAAAGATGAAGAAACAGAAGAATTAATTAAAATTTTCGTTGCGAGTATAAAAATGGCTGAAAAGAAAGTGAAGCAGGAGTTAAATGTTCGGTATTTGATATTTGTTTTTCATTCGACATTGGACGTTCGATGTTCGATGTTGGACGTTCATTTTTTCAGTGTTCATCAACGAACAATCCCTACAAGCTCTACAAGCTTTTTCTCAATTTTCTCAGGCGGCAGGACAAAATCAACATTCCCTGTTTTTTTGGCTTCCCGGGGCATACCATATACAGCGCTTGTCTTTTCATCCTGAGCAATTGTGATCCCACCCAGATTTTTAATGTGGGTTATACCATCTGCCCCGTCTCTCCCTATTCCTGAAAGAACAACTCCCACAAGCTTTCCGGTTGTGTGCTTTATAAACGAGCGCATTGTTACGTCAATGGAGGGGCAGACAAAATTCACCTTCTCTCCTTCACATAACTCCAGATGTTCATTCCTTATCAGTTTCAGGTGTATCCTGGACGGTGCAAAGTAGACGTTTCCATTTTCAAGGCGGCTTCCGTTTTCAGACAGTTTCACATTCATTAATGATAGATCATTTAACCGTTCAGCAATACGCTGGTCAATCCATGGCTGCGCATGCTGGACTATAATTACTGCTGCATTCAGAACCGGCAAAGAAGAAAAGACCTGGTTCAGGACCTTGGGCCCGCCAGTAGAAGAACCTATAATAATAATATTTCCGGAGTACATTTATTTTTATATTCTGAAACGTTACTGTTTCGGAAGCACGAGGTGATTGAGATATTCTTTTACGGTACCCACAAATTCCTCGTTCCTGAAAGGTTTTGTAATATAATCGGTAACATACTCCTGAAGACCCTGCATTTTTTCGTCAGGCTCACCCATTGCCGTCAGCATAGCAATAATATTGCCCTCATACAGGTCTTTCTCTACTATCATTTTGATCGCATCCCAACCGTCTTTTTCAGGCATCATAACATCCATCAGAATTACCCCCCGGAACCCCTTTTTAAGCTCCTGCAGACATTCATCAGCACTGTCAGCGGACGCAACATCGATACCTTCTTCCTGTAATACCGCCCTTACCGTTAACCGGACATACTCATTGTCATCAACAATCATTACCCCGTTGCTCATAATTTATTCTCCTTCCCTGGACTTCCTGCTTTTATTGTAAAGTGAAAAGTGGTGCCATGCTCTTCTCCGGGGCTTTCCGCCCATATTTCACCTCCGTAGTTCTCTGCGATTTTTTTGCAGATTGAGAGCCCCAACCCTGAAGAACTCAACTCGTGCCTTGATGCATCTACCCTGTAAAATTCTTCAAATATACGTTCCCTGTCTTCATCATTCAACCCTATCCCCGTGTCCTGAACGGATACCGTCACTATTCCACCCCCATTCTTTGCGTCAATTATAATAGCCCCATTCTCGGGAGTATACTTTACTGAATTTACGATAAGGTTATAGAAGAGTTCTTCCAGGTCCAGTTCCTCGGCCCTGACCACAATCTCCGGGCCGATGTTATTCTCAATGGCTATTCTTTTTTCATCGATCATAGAATCTATATTTTGAACATACCCGTTTACTTTCGACATAAGAGGAAGGTCCTCTGCCGCACTCTCTCCTACAAATGAACGTGTCCTGGCGAGTTTGATCGTATTTACCACCAGGTCTTTTATACTGAGAACGTTTACCATGCATGCATCAACCAGGCTTTTCACCTCAGAGTTCTTCACCTGCTTCTTTATGAGAGGCAGCAGACCGAGAAGCGGGGTGAGAGGGGTCTTGAGATCATGTCCGAGACGGGTAATGAACATGTCCTTGTGTCCAACGAGTTTCTCCATTTCAGATTCCGCATTCTTCCGAACTGAAACTTCTCTTTCAAGTTCCCTGTTTTCTGCAGCACATGGCCTGTTGATCTTATTGCCTCATAATTTGCCATCTCATGGGGAAAGGCAGCACGATAGGTTTCGTACCTTCCCATGGCGTCTTCAAATAGTTGAAT
>CALZGI010000130.1 GCA_945786855.1 Thermodesulfovibrionia bacterium
CCACTCACGAGCGTGTGTATTTCTGTTCACAGACTTATGCATAATTTAATATTAATTCATCGAGTTAACAAAATTGTTTTTCAATGTCTGCATTATTTATACACATTTTTTCAGTTAGCAATAAAATATTTTCAATCTATAAAGAAACTCTTCCCTTGGAATTTTATGAATGCTGAAGAATTCAGCACAGATAAATCAGAAAGTATGAGTGCTCTTAATAACAGTAACCGATGCCATACAATGACTTATACCCCGACCAGTTCTTCAAGTGATTTCAACTGCCTGTTTTCCCCCATGGCAACAAGTGTATCTCCCTGCTTTATCAGATTCGCAGAGGTGGGATTAAACTCCATTTCACCGGACTCCCTCTTGATTGCAACGATTATTACCCCCAGGTTTTTCCGGATCCCGCACTCATCAAGACTCCGGTTAACAATATGTGAAGATTCAGACACTTTAATTTCTTCCATCTGCAGTTCAAGATTCCCGCTTCTTGTAGCAAATTCAATAAAGTCAACTACCGCGGGTTTTAAAAGAGTGTGGGCAATCCTGAGGCCGCCGATAAAATAGGGAGAGACAACACTGTCCGACCCTGCCCTGAGCAGTTTTTTCTCTGCTCCTTCTTCGCTCGCCCGGGCAACAATGCGGAGCTTTGGATTCAGGCCCCTGGCAGACAACACCACGTAAAGATTATCAGCATCAGATGACAGGACAGAAATAAGGCCGCGGGCACGATCAATACCCGCCTGTTGCAGCACTGAGTCCCGAGTTGCATCTCCCTGCATGGAAAGGATCCCGGGATCCATCGACGCAACCACTTCTGCGCTCTTCTCAACGATAACAAAGGGGGCATTACTCTCAAACATTTCTTTACAGATAATATTCCCCATTCTCCCATAACCACATATTATATAATGATTTTTCAGATTTTCAATTTTTTTTGTCAATTTTTTCCTCCCTAAAATTTCTCTCAGCTCACCTTCGAGCAGGATCTTCGCCCCGACACCAAACATGTAAAACATAGTGCCGACTCCAAAGAGCATGAGCACAATGGAAAACATCCTGCCCGCCGGAGACAACCTGTGCACTTCCTCATAACCGACGGTAGTAAGTGTAATAATTGTCATATAAAATGAATCAAACAGGTTCCATCCCTCAACAAGAATATAGCCGAGGGTTCCAAAGACTATTACGAACAGTATAGCAATTACAGGATATATGATTTTCCGCTTTGCAGTCACAATCAATTGCAATACACGCTCTTATATTTTTTTTCAGGTCCCACTGTTTTTTATTAGATTATACAGAGTTTTAACATTTATAACGTCCGGGGCGAGGGACACATTGTCCTGGCGAGCATAGGAAACTCAGAGAATCTCTCGCAATTTTTTCGCAAACCTTTGCTGATGTGTACCCTTCCAGTAGAATTTTTTGCACTCCGGACACCTTCTGAAAGGTGCTGCAGTGTCAAAAACATATTTGGGGACCCCGGCTTTTGCCTGCTCTTTGGAAACATCTTCCAGGGCGGTGTTGCATATCGAACATCTGCCGCCCGATATCGGTATGCTCATTCCACAGGATTTATCGAAGGGGCTCAACCCGAATTCTTCAATCACTTCTTTCAATTGTACAAAAGGATTGTTGTCACGGAGCAGCAGAAAATTTTTCAGTCCCCTTACTTGAACGAGGCGGGTGTCTCTGGTAAGAAGGGCCCGCTCTTCTTCTCTTGCAATTCTTAAGAGAAGGCTGTCCTCTAGGTGTATGTGATATACGACATCATGACCGAGCAGCCTTAACCATCTGGCAAGCCTGCCAAGCATGGAATCGGCGATAAATTTCATAGAAATGACTTAAAGCAGAAATGGAGTGGCGGAGCATTGGAGTATTGAGGATCCAGACATGTGCCTTTCTTCCAATACTCCACTTCTCCATCACTCCATATTGTTATTGCTCCGCAATTCCCTGTTCTTGCAGGGTTAATATTTACTGAATCCCTCTTCTGCCTCTACAAAGGTTTCCTGATACATATCTGTTCCCGTTCCTGCGGGAATAAGCCTTCCCATAATGATATTCTCTTTCAGCCCTCTCAGTTGGTCCTCTGCTCCGTTAATGGCTGCCTCCGTAAGTACTCTCGTTGTTTCCTGGAACGATGCGGCTGATATAAAGCTGTCCGTAGAGAGAGACGCCTTGGTAATTCCGAGAAGAAGAGGCTGCGCCTGAGCAGGCTTCCCTTTCCCCTTTACTACCTTTTTGTTCTCTTCCTCAAATACCCGCTTATCAATCTGTTCGCCCACAAGAAAGTACGTATCGCCTGCATCTTCAATTTTCACCTTTTTCATCATCTGGCGGACAACAACCTCGATATGCTTGTCATTGATCGACACACCCTGCAGCCTGTAAACCTTCTGCACTTCATCGACAAGGTATCTCTGCAGCTCATTCGGCCCCAGAATTTCCAGGATGTTGTGTGGATTTATAGAACCGTCCATAAGGGCCTCGCCTGCACGCACCCAGTCACTTTCATGGACACTTAAGTGTTTCCCTTTCGGGATCAGATACTCTCTCGTGTCCGTCCCGCCCTTAACGTTCACAACTCTCATTCCTTTATGGAAACCCTTAAATTCGACAACTCCGTCTATTTCACTTACGATGGCCTGTTCCTTCGGTTTTCTGGCTTCAAAAAGTTCCGCAACTCTCGGCAGTCCACCGGTAATATCCTTTGTCTTGGTTGTCTCTCTGGGGATTTTCGCAATCACATCTCCGGGATGAACAATGGTCCCTTTGTCAACGAGCACATGTGATCCCGAGGGAAGCAGGTAACGCGCAAGAGCGCTCGTTCCGGGAGTCCTGAGAGTAGCTTTGCCATGCTCATCTTTCACTGAAACTCTCGGTCTCATATGAGCAGGATATTCAATGATAACCTTGTGGGCAAGCCCGGTAACTTCATCAACTTCTTCTTTTACAGATACTCCCTCTACTATGTCACCAAGTGCAATCCTTCCACCAACTTCCGTAATAATTGGAAGTGAGTAGGGATCCCACTCAACCAGCAGCTGCCCCGCTGCAACTTTCTCACCGTTTTTGATTTTCAGCTTTGCACCGTACACAACGGAATATTTTTCCCGCTCTCTCCCTTTTGCATCAGTAATGGCGATGCTTCCGTTGCGGTTCATGACAATCAGTGACCCGCCCCTGTCCTTCACCGTCGATAGCTCGATAAACTTCACCGTACCATTATTCTTGGCCTCAAGAACAGTCTGCTCCACCAGCCTGGTCGCCGTGCCTCCAATGTGGAACGTCCTCATCGTAAGCTGGGTTCCCGGTTCTCCAATGGACTGAGCTGCCATTATCCCGACGGCATCACCTATTTCTACAATTCCACCCCTGCCAAGATCACGGCCGTAGCATTTCTTGCAGATACCGAATTTTGACTCACAGGTCAGAACAGAGCGAATTAACACCCTGTCAATCCCGGCACCGGTTATAGCCTCTGACAAAATGTCCGTTATTTCCTGTCCCTTTTTCAGTATCATTTCATTTGTAACGGGATCTTTAATGTCTTCTGCAGTGATCCTGCCGAATATTCTCTCCTCAAGGGGCTCTATTATTTCACCGCCTTCAATAAGACTTACCACTGTGATACCGGCATGGGTCCCGCAGTCAGCCTCTCTCACGATTACATCCTGGGTGACATCAACAAGCCGCCTTGTCAAATACCCTGAATTAGCAGTTTTTAATGCCGTATCGGCCAATCCCTTTCGTGCTCCGTGGGTTGATATAAAATACTGGAGAGGCGTCAGCCCTTCTCTGAAGTTCGCCGTAATCGGTGTCTCAATAATTTCTCCCGACGGTTTTGCCATGAGCCCCCTCATCCCGGCCAGCTGTCTCAGCTGGGCTGCAGAACCTCTCGCCCCAGAGTCAGCCATCATAAATACATTGTTGAAGGACCTTCTGTTCTGTAGCTCTTCGTCGGTCAGCTTGCTCACATCCTCTACCCCTTCAGCTCCGAGCTCTTTCATCATTTCATCTGCAATGTTTTCCGTAACCTCCGCCCAGATATCGACCACTTTATTGTATCGCTCACCATTTGTGATGAGGCCGTCCGCATACTGTCCCTGAACGTCCAGAACTTCCCTTTCAGCCTCTTTAATAATTGACGGCTTTTTACTGGGGATATGCATGTCATCTATACAGATCGAATTCCCTGATGAGGTCGCCGATGCAAAACCGAGTTTTTCAATACTATCAAGAAAGACAACCGTTGCTTTTTTCCCGACCCTCTTGTAACAGTACTCGACAAGCTTGCCAACTTCTTTCTTGGTCATTTCCTTGTTAACCATGTCAAAGGAAAGCCCTTCCGGCAGTATTTCACCGAGAATTATCCGCCCGGCTGTTGTATCAACAAATGAGCCGTTCATTCTCACCCTGATAGGTGCGTGCTGATCAAGGAAGCCGGCGTCGAAGGCTATTCTCACTTCATCGGGGCCGGAATAGAGACGATCGTCGACTTTTGCCCCTCTTTTCAGTTTCGTCAGATAATAGATGCCGAGAACCATATCCTGTGTAGGCGTAGCAATTGGCTTGCCGCTTGCCGGACTGAGGATGTTATTAATGGACATCATCAGTACCCGTGCCTCTACCTGGGCCTCGATGGAAAGCGGAACATGCACTGCCATCTGATCACCATCAAAGTCAGCATTAAATGCTGTACAGACTAAGGGATGCAGCCGTATGGCTTTTCCCTCCACGAGAATGGGATCAAATGCCTGCATACCAAGACGATGGAGAGTCGGTGCCCTGTTTAACATAACAGGGTGTTCCCTTATGACCTCATCAAGGCAGTCCCATATGATGTCTTCTCCCCGCTCCACGATTTTCTTGGCCGCTTTAATGGTTGTGACATATCCCTTTTCTTCAAGCTTATTGAATATATAGGGCTTAAACAGCTCCAGAGCCATTGTTTTCGGGAGTCCGCACTGGTGAAGCTTCAATTCAGGTCCGACCACGATAACAGAACGCCCTGAGTAATCAACTCTCTTCCCGAGAAGGTTCTGTCTGAAACGTCCCTGTTTTCCTTTTATCATGTCACTCAGTGACTTCAGCGGCCTCTTGGTGGCAGCCTTCAGGACCCGGCTTCTTCTTCCGTTATCAAACAGCGCGTCAACGGCTTCCTGAAGCATCCTTTTTTCATTCCGTATTATCACACTGGGTGCGTTCAGTTCCATCAGTCGTTTCAGCCTGTTGTTCCTGTTAATAACCCTCCTGTACAGGTCATTCAGATCAGACGTTGCAAACCGTCCGCCCTCCAGCGGTACCAGCGGACGAAGGTCAGGCGGGAGAACGGGGACAACATCCAGAATCATCCATTCGGGCTTGTTTCCCGATTTCCTGAATGCCTCTACAACTCTCAATCTTTTGGTAAGCTTTCTCTTTACACCAATTGAAGAAGACGCCAGTATCTTTGCTCTCAATTCTTTTGCCAGCACATCAAGGTCAATACTTCTGAGAAGCTCTTTCACCGCTTCAGCGCCTACCCCGGCCTTGAATTTATCTCCAAATTCCTGAACTCTTTTTCTGTATTCCTCATCGCTGAGGAGTTCTTTATCTTTCAATTTAGTATCGCCGGGATCAACGACAATATAGCTTTCAAAATAAAGAACCTTTTCAAGCTGACGCATGGTCATGTCAAGCAGGGTCCCTATCCTTGACGGGATCCCTTTGAGAAACCATATGTGGGCAACGGGCGTAGCCAGTTCAATGTGCCCGAGCCGCTCACGCCTTGACTTTGCCTGAATGACTTCTACTCCGCACTTGTCACACACAACTCCCCGGTGCTTCATTCTCTTGTATTTGCCGCAAATGCATTCCCAGTCCTTCACCGGGCCGAAAATCTTTGCGCAAAAGAGACCGTCTCTCTCCGGCTTGAACGTACGATAGTTGATGGTCTCGGGCTTTTTTACTTCGCCGTAGGACCATGCCCGTATTTTTTCAGGAGAGGCAAGCTTTATACGAATAGACTGAAACTCTGTCGGATTTTTGGGCTTTTCAAATATTGAATATATATCTTCCACTAATTTTTCCCCCTTTTATAGGAAATCGGTTCTTTAAATTTCTCTGAGTGTTCAGTACGAATAACCTGTTCACGCCTTAACTGCAGCAGAAGGTTCATAATTATTCGTCGGCAACCCTGGTTTTTTCCTCTGAAAGATCGACATCCAGTCCGAGACTCTGAAGTTCCTTTATCAGTACATGGAATGACTCCGGAACACCCGGCTCGAGGTTTGCATCACCTTTCACAATCGCTTCATATACTCTCGCTCTTCCGGCAACATCATCGCTTTTCACAGTAAGAAATTCCTGCAGTGTGTATGAAGCGCCGTAGGCCTCCAGAGCCCAGACCTCCATCTCTCCAAGCCTCTGCCCACCGAATTGTGCCTTCCCTCCCAATGGCTGCTGGGTAACAAGGGAGTATGGGCCGATTGAGCGGGCGTGTATTTTGTCATCAACAAGGTGATGCAGTTTCATTATGTACATGTTTCCCACAGTGATGGGTTTCTGGAACGGCTCGCCGGTCTTCCCGTCATGGAGCGTAATCTGTCCGCTCGTCGGCAGTTTCGCCTCCGCCAGAAGTCCCTTGATCTCATTTTCCGTTGCCCCTTCAAAGACGGGGGTTGATACATATAGATCAAGTTCCTTTGCTGCCCATCCCAGATGAATTTCGAGTATCTGTCCAACATTCATTCTTGATGGAACACCGAGAGGATTTAAAATAATATCAACAGGGGTACCGTCAGGGAGATAGGGCATATCTTCCTCAGGGACAACAATTGATATAACGCCCTTGTTCCCGTGCCTGCCTGCCATCTTGTCACCAACCTGAATCTTTCTTTTCATGGCAACATAAACTTTGACAACCTTTAAGACCCCGGGGGGGAGTTCATCCCCTTTTTTGAACTGTTCCAGCTTACTGTTGAAGATACTTTCAAGCTGTCGCACCTGTTTCCCTGTTTCATCGTCGATCAGCTTGACCTCTTCCCTCTTCTGGCCATCAGACAGTTTGATTTTACGAAGGGACTTGTCGGGTATCTGCTTGAGAATATCACTTGTGAGTTTTTTTCCGCTCCCGCATAAAACACCCTTAATACCGGAAACTTTCACATCTTCCGACACTTTCTCGTCCAGAAGCATCTTTCTCATTCTGCCGTAGCTGTTCTCTTTGAGAATCCTTACTTCATCCTCAAGGTTCCGCTGCAAATGTGCCGCTTTGTCCTCCTGAATGCTCAACGTTCTTTTATCTTTAAGAGCACCCTTTCGCGTAAACACTTTCACATCCAGAACTGTTCCTTCAGTACCGGGTGGCACATAAAGGCAGTTTTCCCTCACCTCTTCTGCTTTTTCACCAAAAATAGCCCTGAGCAGCTTTTCTTCGGGTGTCAGCTGGGTTTCACTCTTGGGCGTGACTTTGCCCACGAGGATGTCCCCGGGCTTTATTTGTGCTCCCGTCCTGATAATTCCGCTTTCATCAAGATCTTTCAGGGCCTCTTCTCCTATATTGGGAATGTCCCGGGTTATTTCCTCAGGCCCAAGTTTGGTCTCCCGGGCTTCTATCATAAATTCTTCAATATGTATTGAAGTATATACATCCTCCTTAACAAGGCGTTCGCTGATGATGATGGCATCCTCAAAGTTATATCCTCTCCAGGACATAAAAGCGACGAGGACATTCTTGCCCAGAGCAAGTTCCCCCATGTCGGTAGCCGAACCATCTGCAATTGACTGGCCCTTCCTGACTTTATCACCGGCCCGGACAATGGGCTTCTGATTAATACAGGTCGCCTGATTGGAACGGGAAAACTTGATCAGGCTATAAATATCCACTCCTCCGTCATCACATCTCACGACAATCCTTGACGCATCAACGGCCTCAATTCTTCCGGCCCGCTTTGCAATGATCACAACTCCTGAGTCTCTCGCTGCAACCGCTTCCACTCCAGTGCCCACTCTCGGAGCATTTGTATGGAGCAGCGGGACTGCTTGTCTCTGCATGTTTGACCCCATCAATGCCCTGTTCGCATCATCATTCTCAAGAAAAGGAATAAGCGACGCCGATACACTGACTATCTGTTTCGGCGACACATCCATGTACTGAACTTCATCGGGGGCAACAAGCCTGAAGTCACCGCCTACCCTTGCAGAGACAGTCTCACCCACAAGGTCGCCTTTTTCGCTGAGAGGAGACGTTGCCTGTGCGATTACATAATTCTCTCCATCGATTGCAGAAAGATATTCTATGTCCTCCTTGACCATTCCGTCCTTGACCTTACGGTAAGGAGATTCTATGAACCCGAAATCATTGACTCTTGCATAGGATGCCAGTGATGTTATCAGACCGATGTTCGGTCCTTCCGGTGTCTCTACCGGGCAGATACGGCCATAGTGGGTCGGATGCACATCCCTTACTTCAAACCCGGCCCTCTCTCTCGTCAATCCGCCGGGCCCAAGTGCGCTCAATCTTCTCTTATGGGTTATCTCTGACATGGGGTTTGTCTGGTCCATAAACTGGCTTAACTGACTTGAGCCGAAAAACTCCTTGATCACGGCGATAACGGGCTTTGCGTTAATAATGTCATGGGGCATCGCCGTCTCGAGCTCCGTCAGTGTCATTTTCTCTTTAATGGCCCGCTCCATCCTCACGAGACCAATTCGGAACTGATTCTCAAGAAGCTCTCCAACGGCCCTTACCCTTCTGTTCCCAAGGTGGTCAATGTCATCGACTTCTCCCTTCCCGGCCCTCAGGTCAAAAAGGTATCTCAGAATTTCTATGATGTCCTGATCCGTTAAGACCCGTGTTTCAAGGGAAACATCAAGCTTGAGCCGCTTGTTGAGTTTAAGTCTTCCCACCACAGAAAGGTCATAACGTTTTGGATCAAAAAACAACCCTTCGAAGAGCGATCTCGCATCAGCTATTGAAGGCGGTTCTCCCGGCCGGAGCTTTTTATAAATCTCAATCAATGCCTCGTCCGTGTTGTTTACTTTATCAAGGAGAAGAGTATCTCTTAAAGAAGGGAGATAACGGATACCGTCAATAAACAGCAGATGGAGAGAAGTGATGTCCAGGGATGATATTTTTTCCACGATCTCTTCGGTGAGTTTTTCATTACTCTCCAACATAATTTCACCTGTTTCAGGATCGATAATGTCGTTTAAGGTGACCCTGTCGATCAGTTCTTCATTGGACATAGGGACTTCTTTTATCCCTGCAGCATCCATCTTCTTAAATGCAGACTTTGTTATCCTTCCGCCTTCCTTGACAAGTACTTCTTTTGATTTGGGATCCAGGATATTCTTAAAAGCTCTCAAACCGACAAGTACATTGGTTACCTTCCGTGATACAGCACCCTTTTTAATAGTTACGTCTTCAATAGGATAGTATGTTCTGAGAATCTGCTCTTCCGTATAACCGAGGGCTTTAAGGATAATAGTGGCATGCAGTTTTTTTCTTCTGTCAATTCGTACATAGAGCGTATCTTTTGTATCAAATTCAAAATCAAACCATGAACCTCTGGCAGGTATGATTCTGGCGGAAAAGATAACTTTTCCTCCCGATTGTGACTTACCCTTGTCATGGCTGAACAGTATTCCCGGTGAACGATGAAGCTGGCTGACAACGACCCTTTCAACCCCGTTAATAAGGAACGTCCCCGTTTCAGTCATTAACGGAAGTTCTCCAAGGTATACTTCCTGCTCCCTGGATTCTTTCAGTCTCTTTTCTCCGTCATCACCTTTTTCCCATAAGTTGAGCTTGACCCTTACTTTCAGGGGCGCTGCATAATTGACTCCTTTATCAAGACACTCTCTGACATCATACTTCGGATTCGCTATTATGTACTCAAGGAACTCAATTGAGGCCGTTTCATTGTAATCCATGATGGGGAATACACTGCTAAACGCCCCCTGCAATCCACTGTCTTCTCTCTGATGGGATGGCACCTTTTCCTGCAAAAAACGCTCGAATGAACGTTTCTGAATTTCAATAAGATTCGGAATAGCAAGAATCTCGGGTATTTTCCCAAAATTTTTTCTTACCCTTACACCTTCTGCCATAATTCTCCTTTTTTACAGAACACCGAAGCCAGATTTCAGAACACAGACTCTGTTCCGTCTGTGTTCTGTATTCTGTATTCCGTGCCCTGTGCTCTTCTCAATTATTTTATTTCAATTCTACTGATGCACCCTGTTCTTCGAGCTTCGCCTTCACTGCTTCAGCTTCGTCTTTGGCTACACCCGTTTTTACGGGCTTGGGAGCGCTGTCCACAAGCTCTTTTGCTTCTTTCAGGCCAAGGCTTGTAAGTTCTCTCACCGCCTTGATGACCTGGATCTTCTTGTCACCTGCAGCTGTCAGAACAACATCAAAACTTGTTTTTTCCTCTGCAGCTGCGGCCTCACCGCCGGCTGCAGCACCTCCTGCGGCAGCCACTGCTACCGGAGCCGCTGCAGTCACTCCGTACCTCTCTTCGAAATCCTTTATAAATTCTGACATCTCCAGAATTGTCATTGTGTCAATGAATTCTAAAACCTGATCTTTTGTAACAGACATTTCTCCTCCTTAATATGCCAAGAGCAGCCCGAATATTTCGGCCGCTTTCTTAACTTTCATTTTTTTTATTTTTCAAATTTTCCAATGCATACGCAAACTGAGTAATTGTCGAATTCATCAGCCCCGCAAGCTTGCTCAGAGGGGACTGCATGGCCCCGACCAGCATCGACAGTAATACTTCCCTCGGGGGAAGGTTCGAGATTTCCCTGATCTGTTCCGGTGTGCATACGCCGCCCTCAACAATCCCGCCTTTTATCTCAAGTTTCTCATTTGATTTGTTAAACTCGAGGACCTTCTTCAACAGAAGGACAGGATCGTCATATCCGACGGCTATGCCTACAGGCCCGGAAAAAACATCTTTTGCAGGTTCAACCTGCGTGTCTTCCGCCGCCCTTTTGGCAAGAGTATTTTTTATCACCTTATACTCAACGTCCACAGATCTCAGGGAGTTTCGCAACCCGGTTATTTCCTCAACATCCAGGCCACGGTAATCGGTAAAAACGATCCCCCTGGCCTTTTCAAACTTATCTTTCAGCTCTGATACAATACGGATTTTTTCTTCTTTGTTCAGCTTATTCACCTCCTTTTATATCAGAGACCCGAGAATTGCGAGTTGCATGGAGAAGTGTGGAAAAGATTATGTGCATACTTCCAAACATGTATATGCTCTCACTTCTAACGCAGTCTATGCAGGCCTTTTGCATCCTTTAAGCAATCCCTCTCAGGACCGCACCTGCAGTCTCCGACTTATTTTACGTTGTCTTTTATTCGCTTTCACCCTGAAGGCGAACAACCTATATTTAACACAATACTACTTGACTATACCGAAGCAACACTGGGAACATGAACAGGGACACCGACCCCCATAGTGGATGAAATAGAAATTTTCTTGAGATATTTCCCTTTACTCGAAGAGGGCTTCGCTTTTTCAATCGCCTTTATAACTGTTTTCGCATTGTCAATGAGCTTATCAGTATCAAAAGATACTTTCCCGATCGATACATGGATCACGCCAGCTTTCTCCGTCCTGTAATCAGCCTTGCCGGCCGAGATATCCTGCACGGCCTTGCCAACATCAAAGGTTACGGTTCCTGACTTGGGATTCGGCATAAGGCCTCTCGGTCCGAGGACTTTTCCAAGTTTTCCGACTACTCCCATCAGATCCGGCGTTGCTACAACTTTGTCGAATTCAAGCCAGCCGCCCTGGATCTTTTCGACAAGGTCCTCAGCTCCCACAAACTCGGCGCCCGATTCTTTGGCTTCCGTACCTTTTTCTCCCTTGGCAAAAACAAGGACACGGACTTTCTTCCCGAGCCCGTGAGGCAAAACAATGCTGCCCCGGACCATCTGGTCAGACTTCCGCGGATCAACGCCAAGATTCACCGCCAGATCCACCGTCTCATCAAATTTTGTATGTACAAGCTGCTTAACCAGATCAACCGCCTCTTTTATTTCATAGGGGGTTGTCCTATCTATTTTTTCTTTGGCATTCCTATGTTTCTTATTCATTCCGCCTCCAGATAAAATTAAAAAATAAACTTGAGATACGGGGCCCGGGAAATAAAACCCGAAACCTTATCCCTGATTCTTGTTTGTTCTATGATTCTCACTTTGCAATTTCCACGCCCATACTCCTTGCCGTTCCCTTGATAATCTCCATGGCCTTTTCAATGTCAAAAGCATTCAGGTCCGGCATTTTTGTGCTGGCGATTTCTTTCACCTGGGCCAAAGTCAGTTTCCCCACTTTATCTTTATTCGGAGTCCCTGAACCTTTAATAATACCTGCCGCTTTTTTAATGAGTTCCGAAGCAGGCGGGGTCTTTAAGATAAAAGAAAAGGACCTGTCCTTGTAAATAGTGAGCACACAGGGGATGATCGTATCCCCCAGGGCCTGCGTCTGCGCATTAAAGGCCTTACAAAAGTCCATAATATTTATTCCATGAGGACCCAACGCCGGTCCTATGGGAGGAGCAGGGTTCGCCTTTCCTGCAGATACCTGAAGCTTTACCAGTGCCATTACCTCTTTCGCCATCTAAACCTCCACATAAAAATCAAAAATGAGAGATCTCTTTCTCTTAATTTCGATTTTTTATTCTTTGTTATTTATTTCTTACGTTTTCTCTACCTGTAAATAGTTACATTCCACAGGCGTTTGCCTGCCAAATATGGTCACCATAACCTTCAGTTTGTCATGATCCTCATCTATCTCGTCAACGAACCCGTTAAAATTAGCAAAGGCCCCGTCTATAATCCTTACGCTGTCTCCTCTGTCAAACTGTGTCTTGACCTGCTTTGTCGGACCTTCTTCAATCTGCTGAACGATAACATCAATTTCTGCCTGCTGTACCGGAGTGGGCTTATCGCCCCCCACAAACCCGGTAACTCTCGGCGCGCTGCTCACAATATGCCATGTTTCATCATCAAGTTCCATCTCAACAAGAATATATCCCGGATAAAATTTTTTCATTGATTCCTTTTTCTTCCCTGCTTTCAGTTCAATAACTTTCTCTGTAGGAATCAAGATTTGTGCAATTTTGTCGCTCAGCCCTCTCCGGCGGATAGTATCCTCTATTGCTGTTTTAACTTTTTCCTCATACCCCGAGTACGTATGTACCACATACCACTGTTTCGTCATATTTTCTCCTACCTGACAACCATCCCGATCACTTTGGAAAGAATCAGATCAATTGTTCCCAGGAAAACCGCTATGATTAATACCAGAACTATAACAACTTTGGTGGAACCAATTACATCATCTTTCGAAGGAAAAACCACTTTTTTTAGTTCAGTCTTTACTTCCCTGAAAAAATTCCTTATCTTTCCAAACACCTGGGTACCTCTCTTTTGTAATAACCGTATATTTTCATTGAACAGACGACAAATATTAAATTTTCGAACAAAGTCTTATAATTCAACCCTCGATCGTAATTTGTCAACCGTAAAGCTCCGGGTCCCTGATCTTTACCGATACTCTCAGCACCAAGTAAATGGCAGGCCAGGAGGGATTCGAACCCCCAACCCTCGGATTTGGAGTCCGACGCTCTAGCCATTAGAGCTACTGGCCTTGGCCAAATCAAAAACAAAAATGCACTTAGTAAAATTAAGGCCATTTACTTGAAATTTCACTTCCTTAATTTTGATTTTTTATATTTAATTTTCTTTTGTTAAGCTTTTGTCTCTTTATGCTCAACATGTTTACGGCAATGCCTGCAGTATTTTTTCAGCGCAAGCTTTTCCGTAGTGTTCTTTTTATTCTTTGTCGTAGAATAATTCTTATTCTTACAGCTCGTGCATTGTAAAAGAATTATGTCCTGCATTCTTTCTTCCTCCGATATCCCATCCCGTTGGCCGTTTTTTTACAGACACGGACTCCGGTCACGTTTTTCGCTCGTTATTCTACAATCTCCGTTACGACTCCGGCCCCTACCGTACGGCCTCCTTCTCTCACTGCAAATCTCAGCTC
>CALZGI010000131.1 GCA_945786855.1 Thermodesulfovibrionia bacterium
CTGAATGTTAAATACCACCATTGTCTTTTCCGGGCAAATCTACCTCACCGCATTTATTCGTTTTGAAGACACACCCGCTTTGCTGGAATAATAATCCTTCAAAGGTCAGGGATCTGTATAATTCATTACAAAAGCTCTGCCGCCTGTTCAGCCAGGGGAGAGCGTGCGCTCTGCTTCAGGTTGAGATAGCAGAAGTTCTCCTCCTGGATAAACCTGTTGATCAGGTACGCCAGTCCGTTTGATGCTGCGTCAAGGAAGGGGGAATCGATCTGTTCAAGATCACCGGTAAAAACAACCTTTGTCCCTTCACCGCACCGGGTGATAATGGTCTTTACATCAAGGGGCCTGAGGTTCTGGGCCTCGTCGATAACCAGAAAGCGTCGAGGCAGGCTCCTGCCCCTGATATAGGTGAGCGGTTCTATATGGACCAGCCCTGATTCAACAAGATAATCGGAACTTCGGTAGCTCACGTCCTTGTCATCTACGCGCTCATCTGACGTGCCGACGATGACGTCAAGGTTGTCGTATATGGGCTGCATCCAGGGGTGCAGTTTTTCGTGAATGTCCCCGGGAAGGAACCCGAGATCATTTCCCAGCGGGACGATGGGGCGTGCTACCATCACCTGCTCGTAGGTTTTTAAAAAATCATGTGCCCCTTTCGGGGGGCTCTTTGTACAGAAATGCAGGCCCGAGGCCACAGCAAGTAATGTCTTCCCTGTTCCTGCCCGTCCGGTCAGGGCCACAACGTTGACGTTTGTAGCGAGAAGGGCGTCTATGGCACACTCCTGTTCAACATTTTTTGGCGAGACACTCATGACTGACCGCTGTCTTCTGATAAGCTCCATCATGTCTTCCCCGTAGGCCCTGAATATCTTGTCCCCTGACTTTAAGTATTTTATCGACTTGATTCCGTTCATATGCTCTTCGTTCTCAAGAACATTTCCGTACTTCTGAAATACGGTGGTCTTGTCTTTTAAATAATCCTCTGTGACAAGTCCGAGGGAATCGGCTTTAATCCTGACAGAGGTGTCCTTGGATACGAGCCTGACGGGCTGTGAATTATTTTTATTGACTGCAATGGATACGGCTGTGGAGATTATCCTGTTATCATTTGTGGGTTTGTGGAGGTGCATGTCTGCTTCAATGACAACGCGCAGCGTTCCCCCGCTTGGCAGTTCAACCCCTGATGATAATTTGCCCGTTTCCCTGTATGAGTCAATCAGCCTCAGGGCCTGGCGTGCGGAATAGGGGATTTCCCCGTTTCCCCTCTTCAATTTGTCGAGCTCTTCGATCACCGTTATGGGGAGAACCACATCATTGTCGGCAAAGTTTAAAAAAGCTTCAGGATCGTGAATCAGTACGTTCGTGTCAAGGACGAATATTTTTTTCATTAATTTTCTCCTCTGGCCTCATCACTGTTCTTATATTCTTATCGGTTATCGCTCTGTATTTATTAAGGAATGCTGTCAGGAACCTTTTTGATATTAAATTATAGTATAGTTTTATATGCACCAGTTATCGTTCCAGTTTCAGCAGAATGAGAAATATTTCCGTTCCAGCATTGAGCAATTATCGGGTAAGAACGTAACGATTGTGATTACTGATAACACAACAAGCATGCTCTCCATGAAAGCACACGGAAAGTCAATATCGATGAGGATCCACAGGATGTTCCTGTCCGCCGGAAGCGAAGTTATGGAGGAGCTGGCACTGTTCATGAAAAATGGCAGGGTGGAAACGCCCTGTATCAGAGAATTTATTAAAGAGAACCGCCATCTATTGAAAAAGAATAAGGCGAGGAAAGTAAATATCAAAACTGAAGGGAGCCGTTACAACCTCCTCGAAATATTCCATTCAGTCAACAGGGAATATTTCAATGGTCAGGTATCGGCTTCGATTACATGGGGTTCAAAGGGCCCCGGACGGGCAGCGGCACGGAGAACACTGGGAAGCTACTGCGCAGAGAACAACATGATCAGGATCAACCCCATGCTTGACAATAGAGGGGTCCCGAAGTATTTCGTAGAGTTTATTGTCTATCACGAAATGCTGCATGCCCAAATCGGGATCAAGGTTCATCAATCAAGGCGTTCAATACATCCCAAAGAATTTAAGAAACGTGAAAAGATGTTTAAGCAGTATGACAGGGCCATAGAGTGGGAAAAGAAGAGGTGGTGACTGGCAACAGGGCCACGTTTTTGTATTTATAAAAAAAGGATTGTCTGATAGACTGAATTTTATGACTGAGAACCGACAGTTTTACTATAAGCGATGTATTCCGCTCGTGTTAATATTTGTTCTTGTCTCTTTGAGTGTACCATCCTTGTCAGCCTCATACACCAGGTCGGAGCGCCGAAGTTTCCAGCGTTCTATTGTAGATTCCCGTTCACAGTTGAATCGCGGATTTAATAAGGTTAAACGTAAAAAGACAAAATATATTATTGTTCATACCTCGGAACTGGGACTGAAAACAACTCTCAAGGTCGTTTTAAAAGGAAAACGCGTGCGGCAGGGCCGGAGCACGAAAGGAGGTCACACTCATTATGTCATTGCCCGAAACGGCCGCACCTACAGGGTCCTTGACAAGAAGTACAAAGCCGATCATGCCGGTCGCAGCATGTGGAACGGGGAGGAGTATATCAGCAATTCCTCGATCGGGATTGAATTGGCAGGCTATCATTACGCATCTATCACAGAAAGCCAGTATCGGTCTGTGGGTATATTAATTGATATTTTACAGGACGTATATAGATTGGATGACCGGGCTGTCCTGACCCACAGCCAGGTAGCCTATGGAAAACCAAACCGGTGGTTTAAAAATAATCACCGCGGACGCAAACGTTGTGCAAAAAACTTTATTCACGCCAAAGCCAGGGTGAAAAAGGCCTGGGCTTACGATCCCGATGTGCGATCGGGACGGCTCTGGGCAGATCCTCAGCTATCGGAAGTTTTTTATGGTCGGCGCAAACCTGAAATTAAAACCGTTGAGAGAAATATTATTGCCGGAAATATTTCAGCATGGTCAATCGCAGGGGAAGATTACGACAGCCGGTCGACGGTCTACAAATTGCCGGGCGGTCAAGTATACACAGGCGATCAAATAGCAGAGGCAATAGGCTGGAACCGCATGCCTGTGAAAACCGTCGTGCTCCTGAACCAGGAAAACGGTATTTCTTTGATAAAAAGGAAAGGGCCCGTAAAAACCATATCTGAGAGGCTCACGGCATGGTCCCTTGCCGGGACATCATACAATAAGAAAACTACTTTCTATTTTATGCCTTCAGGCCGGATAAAATCAGGTCCGAATATATCTGACTGGGATGACCTGGCGGCCCAGACAAGGCTCATTGTCGGTTACAGGGGGCCCTACAAGATTTATAAAAATCGATCGGCTTTTGATATAGCCGGTCAGAAATACAAAGACGGAAAAACACTCTATTACATGCCATCAAGGAAACTGCTGGCCGGTGATGAAATAAAGGACTTTAAACAGCTTCCCAAAGGCACAATGGTATTCCTTCCAGTCACTTGAAACCAAACATTCATGTACTATGCATGTTAACCACAGGGTCGCCCCCGGACATGGGTTCAAAAGACCGTTTGTAAATTGTCAAATTGCATCCTGAAAGATCGGCCTGAAAAAAAACGGCCATATTGAGGTTCAACCTCAATATGGCCTGCATGGTATAGCTATTTATCTGTAGACATGCTGCTCATCGGGGCTACGGAAGACATGTCTGATATCAGTAATCGTAGTCACGCCCCCTGCGGTAATCATGGCGTGCATCACGCATTCCCCGCCTGTGCTGTTGTCGCTTCCATTCCTGACGATATCCCCGTTCATACGGTCTTGCCCAATATCTGCGATGCTTTTTGTGTTTCGGTTGAACATAGATGATTTTTGTTCTCTCGATATACCGCGGAGGACTGGCATAAGCATATGCAGGTTCAGGGTAGGTCCCTCTGTGTGCAATTGAATGCATGACCGGTATACCTAAAAGGACAATACCGGCCGTCAAAAGGGCTGCCGATTCATTGTTCATGGCATCAGCTTTCCTGCTTCCAACGACCAGAAAACTGACTGTGAGGATCAGAATTACCGTTATTGACATAATTTTTTTCATCTTCCTGTCTCCTTTCATTTCCTGTTAATGGTACACCATTTTTGATCTGCTCCTTCTATCACCTCCTTTCTGATATTCAAAGGGACCATACCCTTGTCTTTCTGACTTAAGGTTAAACAATGAATGTGAACAGAAAAAGAAGAAATCATGAAGAAATGTAAATAATTGTAAAGAAATGTGAAGTGACGAATTCGGATTATTGATGAAGTATAAAGAAGGATAGAAAAAAATTATTGTGAGAGTTCGTGAAAGGACATGCTTCAGCCTCAACCAGTTACAAATGGAGATCAGGTTTTGTTCTCTACATTTAGTCGGAAGTGCCCGTAAGCAGGTTGGACAGTATTTCACTCAACTTTTCAGGACTGAATGGTTTCTGAAGTGCTTCACTGAAACCGTAATCACTGAAGTTCGATAAAACAGAATCATTCGAGTATCCACTTAAGACAACTGCTTTGACATCTGGATCTATGGTACGGAGTATCCTTACCGCTTCCGTGCCCCCCATTCCTCCCAGAATGGTCAGATCCATCAATACTGCATCGTAAGGGCTGGATTGTTCCATGGCCTTCTCGTACTTTTCGACGGCTTCATGTCCATTTGTGGAATAGGCTACTTCATACCCGCATTCCTTTAATATCAATCCCAGACTGGATCTTACCGCTTCATCATCGTCCATGATCAATATTCTTCCGGTCCCCGGGACAAGGGTCATTGCCGCAATGGCCTCAGTGGTAATTGTATGGTGAGACACCGGAAGGTATACTGTAAATGCTGATCCCTTGCCGGGCGAAGACGTTACAGATATATGCCCGCCGTGGTTCTTGATTATGGAATAGCTGATCGCAAGCCCGAGGCCGCTGCCGTCCTGTTTCGTTGTGAAATAGGGTTCGAATATTCTCTGCAGCTGATCATGTGAGATACCGATGCCATGATCGGTTATTTGAATCGTTACATATCTTCCCTCAGGCAGCGGGACATCAGCACCAGCCTCAAGAAAGAAATTGTCCGCGTTTACAGAAAGAGTGCCTCCATCGGGCATTGATTGAGACGCATTGAGCACAATATTGTGTATCACCTGATAGATCTGCAGAAAGTCGGCTTCAACGGGCCACAGGTCTTCTGAAATGATCAGATCACACATTACATTTGAACCACTCACTGCAAAGGTTGCAGATTTTCTTATGAGCTTGATTAAAGATATGGTTTTCCTGACGGGCGATCCGCCTTTTGAGAATGTAAGTAGCTGTTGGCTCAGTCCCGTGGCCTTCATCAGAATACTCTCAGCATCTTTTAGCGGTCCATAGGCTTTGTGGTCTTGTGTAAGGTGCCCCATGGAAAGAAAAATATAGTTTAAAGCGGCTGTGAACAGGTTATTGAAATCATGAGCAATTCCCCCTGCCAGTGTTCCGATGGATTCCATATTCTGAGCATGCCGAAGCTGGTATTCCAGATTCTTTGTTTCAGTTATATCGGTCAGAGATGTCCTTATTACGTCGTCACCCTCGGGATTCCTGACCCTTATACTTTCAAGCCTCGCACTAAATTGAGAATCCTTTTTGTTATTTAATTTCAGTTCGCAGTTCTGGCGGTATCCGGTATTGAGTGTTGTTCTCAAATGAAGATAGAAGGCGTCCCGGTCCTCTCTTTCAACATAATGAATAAAAGGCGTATCGATAATGCGAACCCTCTCTGCGGCCAGTTGTTTTGCCCCTGTAAGATTTACATTCAGTATTAATCCATTGTCATTGAACGTGAAGTAACCGACCGGAGCAAAATCATAGAGGTCGACGTATTTGGTCCGTGAGTTCTCAAGCTCGGACTGGATTCTCCTGAGTTCTTCGTTCTGCATCTCGAGCTCAATCTGGTGCACCTGGAGGTCGTGAATTAACTTGGGCATTTCCTCGCTGTACAATTCATCCAGAGGAATATCGGACGTCAATTGGTGAAGCAGCTCCGCTCGTTTCCGGAGATTATCGATGTTATCCAGATCTTTTCCCCGGAACTTTTTATTGTAGATGTCTTTTTTGTGTTTCGCCATATGCTATTACTTTTTCTGACGGTCTGCCGGCAGATCTATTATGATATCGGTATATTCACCCTCTTTACTTTCGATTTTTAATGTACCTCCGTGATCGCTAACAATGCCGTGGCTTATGCTAAGACCTAATCCGGTGCCGACACCGCTCGGTTTCGTCGTAAAAAAAGGATTCAACACCATATGGACTATTCCGGGCTGTATTCCGTTCCCTGTGTCATGAACGACTACCTGAACATGGGGCTGATTATGAACAGTTACTTCCGTTGCAGTTACTGTCAGTATCTTGTTTTTATTTGTTCCCGGATACTTCTCGTTCAGGGCATGCCGTGCATTACTGATCAGATTCAGAAACACCTGTTCTATCTGCTGGGGCTGAGCAATCACATTAGGAATGCCTCTTGCAATACTTGCATTCAGGTGTATGCCGTCATTCTTTATCTGCGCCTGTGCCAGGGCCAGCGTGTCAGAAATGATATCATGAATGCGAACAGGGCACTTTGCGCCATGAGCATCCCGGGCAAAGGAAAGAAGATTGTTCACGATAACTGCTATGCGATCGCCTTCTTTTATAAGTCGAAGTGCAATATCCTGCTCGCGGCTTTCCCCGGGACTTTTATTGGCAAGCATTTGAGCATAGTTGATAATTCCGTTAATCGGGTTGTTGATTTCATGGGCTACACCTGCAGCCAGTTCGCCCAAAGCCACGAGGTGGCTCGTTCTTATAGACTCAGATTCAACGCGCTTGCGTTCATTGATTTCCTTCTCAAGTCGTTCATTTACTGTCCCTAACTGGGCTGTGCGGTCTTCCACCAGTTCTGTCAGGTGGTCGCGGTGTTCTTTTAATTCCTTTTCTGCGTTCTTCCGTTCTGTAATATTCATTAAAGCAGACCTGATCAATGTTTTGCCGCTGATGTCCTTCATGGAAGAGCTTACAAGCTGTGCATAAAACTCTGATTTATCCTTTCTTACCATCTGGATCTCACAGGCCTTGCGGTCTTTTGATTCTGTGACCTCACGGCTGTGCAGGTAATATGCGTCTGCGTGATCCTTGTGAATGAAGTGTGCAAAGGGTTTTTTTATGAGAAGATGTCTGTCAGTTGCCAGCTGCCGGGCACCGGTCAGATTGACCTCTCTGATCATCCCTGAGTCAGTGACCGTGAAATACCCGACGGGCGCGAAGTCATATAAATCGGAATATTTAGTGCGGGACTCTTCGAGTTGAACGTGCGTTGTCCGGAGTTCTTCATTCTGCACCTCCAGTTCGATCTGGTGGACGCGGAGTTCGTGGACCAGTTTGACTATATCTTCTCCGGACATTTTTTTTGTGTCCGCTGGTGACAGGCGCTTCATCTCTTTTTCGGCGATCCTCCGGAGGGTTGCGGTATTCCTTCGGAGTCGGGATTTTGGAGATTTTTCCCTGGATTGTCTTTTTGTAGTTTTCATTTATGAGGTCGTTTCATGGTTCCAGTCTCTGTGTGCATAGTTTTCAACGTGAAACGTAAAGCATGAATCTTATTTATTTATGGTTACATCCTCAATAGACAGCAGTATCATTTCCGTCCCTTTCCCTTTGAGCAGGATTCTCCGGCCATCGAGGAGCATGGTCTTTTTTCCTATGGAAGGAAATGTATGTTCGACCTGAAATTCATGAAAAGATATGTTTTTGCTGATAATGTCTTCCAGACAGTCTCTCAGCTTCGGAATGTTCCACTGGTTGCTGCCGAGATCATAAATGTTTTTGCCAACCGTTTCTTTGGCGTCTTCCCTGAATGTCCGGTAAAATGACCTGTTTGCAGATAGTACATTCAGGTTATTATCCAGCACCAGGATGGGGCTTCGCACTGTTTCTACGATTCCTTCGGCGTAGTTACGGGCGTCCGACAGATCGCCCTGTACTTGTTTCTGATTTGTGATGTCCACGAAGGTGACAACGACTCCGTCAATAACATTGTCCACTGTCCTGTACGGCAGAATGCGCATCTTGAACCAGATTCCTTCCGATGTCTCCATCTCGGTCTCTTTCACTGCAAGCGTGTCAAGTACGCTTTTGGCATCTTCCGTAAGCCCCTTATAGCTCATCTTTGATGTTATGTCGTTTATGGGCCGGCCTATGTCAGTCTGGATAAGGTTGAATATGCGGGTCATGGAGGGAGTAAAACGGCTTATGCAGAGGTCAGAGTCCAGAAAGATTGTGCCTATCTCGGTGCTGGAAAGGAGGTTGTTCAGGTCGTTGTTTGCCCGCGACAGTTCTTCCACCTTACTTTGCAGCTCTGAGTTGACGGTCTCGAGTTCTTCGTTGGTCGACTGGAGTTCCTCCCGGGATGTCTCCATCTCCTCATTGGTGCTCTGGAGTTCCTCATTCGTTGACTGGAGTTCCTCGTTCGTTGATTTCAGTTCTTCATTTGACGTCTCAAGCTCTTCTATTGTTGTCTGGAGATATTCCCTGGTGGACTGGAGCTCCTGCTCAAGGACTGCAACACGGGGCTCGCCGTCCCTGACCGTATCAGGCTTTTTCTTCTTCTCTTTCTTTTTGTCTGATGGGGTTCTGTCATCAAATATGACCATCGAAAGAAAGGGCATGTTCGGCCTTTCCGGAAGGGGCCTCACGATGAGGTCAATGGTTTTTACGCTGCTCCCCTGTTTCATTGCCACTCCCTTTGAAACAGCCGGCTTTTTCTGCGTCAGGGCCTTGTGGATGAGAGCACTCAGGGTATGGCGAAGATCATCGCGGGCCATCTTGAGGATGTCAAAAGTGGGCTCCCCTTTCGGCGGGGAGAGAAACCTGTCCGTGTTGCCGTGAAAATACATGATCTCATGCTTTTCGTTGAGCAGGACACAGGGAGGGGCGTAGTCCTGGAGTATCAGGCTCTCGGCCATCTCCCGGACATTCATCTCGGCAAATATCTGCCTGCCTTCAACTCCCTTCATCCCGGCAGAGGCCTCATAAAAGGGCAGCGCCGGATGTTCGAGTCTCTCAGGGACAACCCCCTTGCGCCTGAAGATTTTCCACTTCGTGTTCACCGAGGAGAATAGATCGGCATGCTCGCCGATACTCTCTGACGTGCCCAGAAAGAGGAACCCTTCTGGATTCAGGACGTAATGAAAAAGGGGCAGGACCTTCTTCTGAAGCACCGAATCCATGTAAATAAGCACATTACGGCAGCTCACGAGGTCCAGCTTGGAGAAGGGCGGGTCCTTGATAAGGTTCTGGACAGCAAAGACCACCATCTCCCGCACATGCTTTTTAATCACAAAGGTATTGTCCACCTTTGTGAAATACTTCTTCAGTCTCTTTTCGGAAAGGTCCGCGGATATGCTCTCGGCGTAAATGCCGGTACGGGCATACTCCACAGCTTCTGCATCAATGTCTGTGGCGAATATCTGGACATTCATGTGCTTATCCGATTTCTCCATTATCTCAAGGAGCAGTATGGCCAGTGTGTAGGCCTCTTCTCCTGTAGCGCACCCCGGAACCCAGAATCGCAGGGCCGAATCGTGGGATTTGCTCTCCAGGATGGAGGGGATCACCTTTTCCCCCAGCATTTCAAAGGCATCGGGATCACGGAAGAAACTGGTTACCGTGATAAGCATGTCCTTAAAGAGGGTATCGACCTCAGCAGGATTTCCCTGCAGATACCGCAGATAATTCTCTGCTTCGTTTATCTGGTGAACTGCCATGCGCCGCTCAATCCTCCTGCGTACGGTATTCTGCTTGTAATGGGAAAAGTCATGGCCCGTGCGGGAGCGGATGAGAAGGAATATTTTCTTCAGGGTATGTATGTATTCCTGTCTGGGGGGGAGAGGGGTCTCTGATCTTTTCACATAGGGGTGTTTGACGTATTTCACAAGCTCCCCGTACATTTTCTCAACAGGGAGAATAAAATCAACAACCCCAGTGTTTATGGCGTTCCGGGGCATGCTGTTGTATTTTGCCTGCTTCTCGTCCTGGACCATGGTCATCCCGCCTTCTCCCTTGACAGCCTTGATTCCCCGTGTGCCGTCCGTGCCGGTCCCGGAGAGGACGATGGCGACCGCCTTCTCCTTCTGGTCCTGGGCCAGGGAGCGGAAGAAGTGATCAATGGGCAGCCTGGTCGCGTGGGTCTCCTGCGGGTCAGTCAGATAGAGGACACCGTTCATTACGGACACTTCCTTGTCAGGAGGGTTCAGATATATGAAATCAGGTTCGATCTTCAGACCATCTTTCATCTCAACGATTCTTACGGGCGTATATTTCTGCAGAAGCGATCCCATGATGCTTTTGTGTTTCGGGGCAAGGTGCTGCATAATGATAAAAGCCATACCGGTGCCGGGCAGCACTCTGGAAAACAGCCCCTCAAGGGCCTCAAGCCCGCCCGCGGACGCACCGATGCCGACGACGCATGACGAGCCGTTATTCTTTTTAAGCTCAGGCACGGCAGCCTTTCCTACAGCATTGCGTTTCGTCGCTTTCTTCGATACCGGCGCTCTGGCAGGTTTTGATGGGGTCCTCGTTTTTTTTGCTGGCGTCTTCTTTTTTGACGGCATCATTTTCCCCGATTCAGTATTTAATGGATGGCTAAATTTTACACTGAACGGTGGAGCAGGTCAATGAGGGCCTGCGCTGCGCCCAGGATGAAAAAAAGGGGCTCAGAATGACAGGCCGGCGATGATATTTTTCAGTGACTGTCTGTCCCTGTCAGACAGGCCTATGAATTTCAGTCCTGCCTCATAGTCCCCGGTGCCTGTTAACTTCGACCAGACCATTACTGCCCTGACCGGTATTCTTTCGCTGTCGGTGGACAGCTTCATCGAACGAAAGGTGCTTGTCACGAGATGATGTATGTTTGTAAGGCGAATGCCCCCACTACTTATATTCTTTACCTGTACCTTATAGGGCCCGCTTATCTCGGCCCGGCAGTTTTCACCTGTCTCGAAGCGTTCAAAATTCCGTGTATCAACACTCACTTCCTTGGTGCGAGACTGGGCTGCCCTATCTGATTTTCCCCTTTTGTTCTGGTACATTGAAGAATCTGCCCGTGTCAGAAGATCTTCCAGTGAAGAGGGGTGCGCCGGATCTGAACTGGCAAAACCCAGGCTGAATGACAGATCATATTCCCTGTCGTTCTGTTCATTGAACGACCGTACGCTGTGCATGATGTGCTTGAATAATACGCCTTCAAGAGCAGGCTCCGGGGGCTCGGACAGGAGCACGGCAAATTCGTCTCCTCCCATTCGGGCTATAATATCAGACTCCCTGAATGTCTTTTTGATTACCTGTGCGGCATCCTTCAAGGCGCTGTCCCCCGCTTTGTGCCCGTGCCTGTCATTAATAACCTTCATGTCGTCAAGGTCAATGTAGACCATTGATATTCCCGTCTTTTTCCGGTTTGCTATTTTGCACTGCTGCTTTCCGAGGGCGACAAAACCCCGCCTGTTTAAAAGCCCGGTAAGCACGTCGGTGATCGAAGCCGCTTTGAGCTGCTCTTCCATATTCTTGCGTGCTGTTATTTTGTGAAAAACTTCTACAACTCCTGTTCTCCTGCCTTCTTCACTGGCAACAGGTGTGCAACTCAGGGCAAAATGATCCCTCATGTGATCTTCATAAAATTCTGCCGCCTTTTCTCTTCCCGTGGAAATAACTTTATTGTGCGGGCAGTAAGAAGGGGGTCTATCTGTACCGTGAACCACTTTATGGCAGATACTGTCTGTCAGATCCTCCCGTGCTATCCCGAGCCGCTCTGACGCTGCCTTATTGGCCCTCATAATTCTGTATTGAGGATCAATTATCATGATTATGTCCGGAATAGCATCAAATGTGCTTTCCCATTCCTTATTCGCAAGGGCAATCTTCTCCTCTGCCCGTTTCCTCCCTGCTATGTCCCATACTGCTGTCCGGAGTCGTCTGATATTTCCTGAACTGTCTTTCACGGGGATACTTTCCAGCTGAACATATTGCTGAATTACCCTATGAGAACGGGGCTTCAGCAGGAGTTCAATTTCGCAGCTCTGCCTTGATTGTGTATGGATGACTTTTTTAATATGCGAAAAAAAAGTATCTGTATGTTTTCTGTGTACGAAAGAGAAAAAAGGCTTCTGTATCAGATACTGCCTCCTTGCATGTAAAAGTTCAGCGCCTGCAAGGTTTAATTCAAGGATTACCCCTTTTTCATCGAGACTAAAGTATCCGACAGGTGCGAAATCATAAAGGTCGGAATATTTCCGGCGGGATTCCTCAAGCTCCCCTTGTGTACTCCGGAGTTCTTCATTCTGCATTTCCAGCTCAACCTGATGAATTTCCAGTTCATGAATCAGCTTTTGGGGGCCATCTGGATACAGCTCCTCCTTGTCAGTCTTTTTTATCTTCCTGACTTCCTCCTCTGCGCGCGTACGGTAATTCAGTTCTTTATCGATTTTACCCTTTTTCCCCATGGTCTACATTGTCCGGTAATCTACGAATAGGTGACCTGCTCAAGGTCCTCGCTAAACCATAATTCGAGCTCTTCTCTCATTTATTTCTCCTTCTTCTTCACTGCTTCCAGATTAAAACTATTCACGAGAAATGTATATGATTTGCATCATGTTATGTCCTGGCTGTAAAGCAAAAAACGCTTTATATATTTACTGTTGCCTCCTGAAGTATTATGGAATGTGATGAAAGGGAGCCCGGGGTATTTATTGAAAAAGGAATGAATTATAAAAAATTGAGACCATAGACCAACGTGCAAATATTGTGTTAATCAATATTGATATCAGGTCTTCCCGAAAGGTGTTGCCAGATCTCTTCGGGAATTCTCCCTCGGAGCTTGTCTGCAGAAAGGATACTGTCAGTTTCTCCTGAGTTTAAAAGATTGTTTCTTTCAACTTCTGATTTAAATGTAAGGATGTCATTCAACTGATCAACTCTTCTCGGTCCCGGAATGATTGCATGCACATGAGGCTGCGCGCATATCCACATGAGTATAAGAGATACTTTTGAAAGGGAATGCTGCTTGAGAAGACAATTAAGACTACTGTTCCATGAATGAACTTCCGGGTTTGAGAAATAAGGGTTTCTGTTTCTGAAGTCCTTTTTGCCGATCCCCCCTTTTCCGAAAGAGCTTTTCCCGGTGCCCAGCAGACCCTGCTCAAGGGGAGATATAACAGTGTTGAAGCAGAAGTCTTTGCCCGCAGCCAGGACAGCATCATTACGGTGTATCGGATTGAAATGTACCTGGTGAGGAATATCCTTTTCATCTCTAAGATGGTCTGTGACCTCTTGTTCCGTTAAATTCCCCACCCCCCAGAATCGTATAAGGCCTTCTTTCTGAAATTCCCTCAGAGCACCGATACTTGCATCTGCCGGTACATCGGGGTCAGGCCAATGGAGTTGATAGAGGTCAAGGTAGTCTGTCTTGAGCCGTTCAAGACTCTGGAAAAGTTGGTTCTTTAAATCCATTGGAGATGCACGATGCTCAACGCTCTTCCCGTTCCATACAAGGCCACCTTTCGAAGAAATGAAGAATTCCTGACGGTCTTTTTTAATGATTTTTTGCAGGAGTTTTTCTGACGTGCCACGGGCATAAAAGCCGGCAGTGTCAAAGTGACGTATATTGTTTGCAGCGGCGAGCGCAAGAACTTCCAGAGATTCCTGCTCATCATGATTACCGAAGCCCTCGCCTCCCATGCTCCATGTGCCGATCCAGAGCCAGGGGGTGTCTGCATGACAGGGATCTATTGGGAGCAGAAGTTTATCTGATTTCATTTCATTTGTGCCGGTGATTAAGCGATTGAATTCACAATAATGAAATCCCAAATTTCAAATAAACGTCAAACTGCAAACACCAATGTCCAAAACAGGTTTCGTTTGATTGTCGGGTCATTGAAACTTGGAGTTTATTTGATATTTGTTTTTTGTAATTTGTTATTTTGCGTACGGATATTATTATATATTTTAATTTCAGGCTTTCTGTTGCCTATCCCGTATCTTTCATAAAGCGACTTCGCAAACAGATAATCAAGATGTCCGGCAGAGTCCGGGTGATAGCCGAAAATCCTGTCCCAGACATCCCATCGCTCCATGCAGAGGTAGACAAGATTTTCAATGGATATGTATTTTTTCAGTTCATGGTACAGATGCTTATACATGCTGACACGAAGGGGTTTTACATACCTCATCTTTGCATCATCTCCCTGCACCATCTCCGCGCAGGTCAGCCTGCTGTCAGGGTAATTGTTTTCTATTTTTTTTCTCATCTCAGGATTAAAGCGGAGGCTGCCGACAGATATCCACGCAACCCTTTCCGGTGACACCGTTTCAAAGACCTGCCTGACCAGTGATTCATAATCTCCTTCCCATCCTTTATAAAATATCATGGGATCAAAATGCAGTCCGATGAGGTAACCGGCCCGGGAAACTTTCCCTATGGACTCCAGACGTTCTGTCAGTGAAGCGGTCCCGTGCTCTTCAGCTGCGATCACCTGTTCAGTGTTCAATGACCAGGAAACAACGGTTTTTTCGTTATGTTTGAGGTGCAGGAGCGAGGCGACACAATCGGACTTTGTTTTCAGCTCCAGCACAGCGTTTCCCAATTTCGAGAATTCCTGAACAAGCTGCGCGGCCTGCCCGGACTCCTGCTCCAGTGCAAGGCTGTCACCCAGTTCCCAGGTGCCGACGCGGAAAAGACGTTCAGGTTCCTGTGAGATACGTTCTCTTACCTCACTCATGAGGGTGTGGATGTCTTCCACTATTTTTGTGGCGCCGTCAGTTAAATAGTTCTGAAGGAAGCAGTAGGTGCATTCAAATGGGCAGTTATGGACTGATTTCAGAACGTGGACACGGCAGCAGAGATATTTTTCGTTCAAGGTGGCGCAGGTGTTCATGGCCTGCCCCCTTTTGGGAATGGAGTGAAGCTCTCTTTTACCGTCTTTGAAGTTTGCTCTCCTAAAGTTCATCGAGGATTGATTCAATTGCCTTTTTCACTTCTTCAGAGCTCAGCCTGCTCAGCAGCTCCCGCCACTGTGATGCATCACTGATATTGATCGATACATGCACGTTCCTGTTTTCCAGCGTTCTGTCCCAGTCCA
>CALZGI010000132.1 GCA_945786855.1 Thermodesulfovibrionia bacterium
AATGTTCTTTGTGAAATAACTTCATGTTTGTAATGTGTTAAGGAGGGAATTATGCTTCTTGGTGTAAATGTTGATCATGTAGCTACGGTACGAGAGGCGCGCAAGGACGTTGAGCCGGACCCTTTCACTGCAGCGGGACTGGCAATACGTGGAGGAGCGGACGGCATTACAGTCCATCTGCGGGAAGACAGAAGACACATCCAGGACAGAGATTTGAAGATAATACGGCGTAATGTATCACTCGAGTTGAATCTTGAAATGGCTGCTACAGACGAGATGACAAAGATTGCCCTGAAGGTAAAACCCGATCTGGTTACCCTCGTTCCTGAAAAGAGGGCGGAGTTGACTACTGAAGGCGGGCTTGATCTGAACCGGGGCAAAAGGAAAATCAGGACGGCAATCGACGCAATTCAGAAAAGGGGCATTCCCGTGAGTCTTTTTATCAATCCATCTGTAGCCGATGTTGAAATGGCGGGAGAAATTGGTGCCAGTATGATAGAAATTCATACGGGGCTCTATGCGAATGCAAAAGGAACAGAGAAGGCCAAGGAGCTGCAGCGTGTGAAGAAATCGGTCAGGAAAGGCCTGGATATCGGGTTGCACGTCAATGCTGGACATGGGCTCAATATTACGAACGTACAGAAGATCGCTGCAATCAGGGAAATAAGAGGGCTGTACATCGGCCACAGCATCGTTGCCCGTTCAATTTATATGGGAATGGAAAAAGCGGTCAGAGAAATGAAAGGGCTGATTAAGAAAAGTAGTAGGTAGCTGGCAGTTGGTAGCGGAAGAAGTGTTCTTTCTGCTGACAGCTGTTCGCTGAAAGCTAATTATGATTTACGGAATTGGCATAGACATAGTGAAGATACAGCGCATGAAAGATGCATTTGAAAAATGGGGCAAAAAGTTTTTTGAGAAGATACTTACCGATGCTGAGATAGCATATTGTTATAAAAAGAGTGATCCCTACACATCCCTGGCGGTGAGATTTGCTGCGAAGGAGGCCCTTGTAAAGGCTGTCGGTTGGGAGACAAATTTTGGGTTTAAAGATGTTGAAATCGTGAACAATGAGCTGGGCAGGCCTTCGGTCAGGGTTCATGGCAAACTAGCCGAATATTTTAGAGACAGGGGAATAAAACACTGTCATGTATCCCTCAGTCATGAAAAGGAATTCGGCGTGGCCTCTGTGATTCTCGAGATGTGAGCCTTTTTTTTCTCAGTCTCTTTTCAGTATTACATCAATCATGGTCTTCCGGTCCTGATTAAAGAGTTTCCCAATTTTGTTCCGGTATTCTTCAGGAGTCAGTTTCGACCGGTGAGTGCCGACTATGATTTTAATATCCGGATGATTTTCTTCCAGTGCCTTCCTGTATTTGGAAGTAAAGGGGCAGAGGGATTTCATGCAATAGGTGAAATGAATTGCATCGATATTGAATTCAGTTAATGCCTTTATCCTCTGAAGCAGCTTTTCCGGACCTGTCAGGGTAGGGCAGCCCGGGCAGTTTATGATGCCGACAAGGGAAAGCTCTTCTTCTCCCTGATAAATGTCAAAGGCCCCCTCACGTTTTCTGAAATCAGCAAGGCAACTGGCTGAGGAGCACCCCAGATCCTGGGTTGCGTTTGAACAGGTAAGTATCCCGATCCTGGCCATAATGTACTCTCCTTTATAATTGTAACAGCAATAACGATGTTGAAAATAAGCAGAATCTTCTGCAGAAGTTTTGTTTAAATTCAGAGTCAACAATCACAGACAGCAAAATTGAAGTTGATAATTGCTCTTTTTTACTTTAATCTAATAATGGAAAAAATATCAAAGATACAGGAATGTAAGCACGGGTCATGCTGAAAATCGCTACTTCAGGGGAAATGCAAAGGATAGACCGGAAAACCATTGATGAATATGGTATTTCGGGGACAGTCCTTATGGAGCGTGCTGGGCTCAGCGTAGTTTCAAGAATCAATGAATTATATCCCGACCGGGACATTATCGTGCTGTGCGGTGGAGGGAATAACGGAGGAGACGGACTGGTTATTGCCCGGGTGCTTCATAATCAGGGACGCAATGTCAAAGTATTTTTAGCAGCAACACGGGGAACCTTAAAGGGTGATGCCGGAATAAATTATAGTGCGGCAAAAAAGTTCGGTGTTCCCATAGCACCGATGAAGCATTTCTTGTCACGATCCTCACCGCGGGGCAGCCGCAACTGTCTCATGGTGGATGCATTATTGGGGACGGGGCTGATCAAAAACGTAAGAACGCCGCTTTCAGATGTCATTATAAAAGTAAACCGAATGTCCTCGCCTGTTATGTCCGTAGATATCCCTTCAGGAATTTCCTCTGATAACGGCCGGATCATGGGATATGCAGTGAAAGCACACTGCACTGTTACCTTCGGACTTCCAAAGAGAGGGCATCTTCTTCATCCTGGCGCCGGGCACAGAGGGCAGTTGTTTATTGAGGATATAGGTTTTCCCCGGACGTTGCTTGAGTCGGGTCATATCAGAATTCATATGCCCGAAAAAAGGGACATTCTGAAGCTGCTGCCGGCAAGGCCTGAGTGTTCTCATAAAGGATCCTATGGGCATGTGCTGATCGTTGCCGGTTCAAAAGGCAAGACCGGCGCAGCATTAATGGCAGCCAGGGCATGTCTGCGGACGGGAGCGGGGCTTGTAACGATCGCCATTCCTGAATCACTTTTAAAGACATTTCAGTCAAGAGTGACGGAAGAAATGATTCTGCCCCTGCCTGATACTGGAAAGGGCACAGTTTCAATGAACGCAGCCAATGTGATATTGGACTTTCTAGGGAAAAGAGGGAATGTGCTTGCACTAGGCCCGGGACTTTCAGTAGACAGAGAAATATCGAGACTGGTCAGTATTCTCATCCGCGAATCCAGGGCCCCTCTCGTAATTGATGCTGACGGTTTGAATGCAATAGCCGGTCATCCGGGTGTTTTGAAAAAGAGCAGGATGCCGGTTATTATAACGCCTCATGCGGGAGAGATGGCAAGGTTGTTGAAAAAGCGGTCAGAGGTCAGCGGTCAGCGGTCAGGAAAGCCTGAGCTATCGGGTTTGCGTGAGGACATAGAAGGGGAAAGGATTAACGCTGTACAGGTGTTCGCAAAAAAGAATAAATGTTATGTAGTGCTGAAAGGGGCTCCAACGGTGACGGCTGAACCTGGCGGAAAGGCCTTCATTAATTCAACGGGAAATGCCGGCATGGCAACGGCAGGGACCGGGGATGTGCTGACAGGTATGATATCTGCATTTCTTGCCCAGGGACTTTCACCGCAGAACGCAGCAATACTTGGTGTATATATGCACGGTTTGACCGGAGATATAGTCAGCGAAAAAAAGGGGCAGATATCCCTGATTGCGTCCGATATTGTTAAAGCAATACCTGATGCTGTAGTGCGTTTCATCAAACCATGACAATAGGGAATGGAGTAAGTGCAGAACCATTGAAAGTCTGCTGTTTAAGAATATGTTTATCGTGCCTCCTAATCTTGAATTACCCGGAATAAGGGCTTTTTTTACTACAAAGAGATTAGCGCCTCCGGAGCTTGAAATTGATAAGGTATTGGCAAAGGAGTTGTCTATTCCGAGAGAAAATATTTATTTGCCTATTCAGCGGCACACGAACCGGGTACAGCTGATCGGGTCAGACCCTGAAGCTGCCGAAGCTGATGCGGTCATCACTGATAAAATGAATAGATTGATCGGAGTCATTGTAGCTGACTGCGTCCCTGTTCTTTTGTGTGACGGAAAAAGGGGGATTGTTGCTGCTGTGCACGCAGGCTGGAGAGGGACCGCAAAAGAGATTCTTAAAATAACCGTTGACACAATGACGAAAAAATATGGTTCTATGCCTGAGGACACATTCGTTGCCATAGGTCCAAGTATCAGAAAATGCAGCTACGAAGTGGGTGATGAGGTAGTAAGGGAAGTGAAGAAGGCGACCGGCGAGGGAGAGTATTGCTGCAAGAAAGAAGGCAGGTATTTTATTGACCTTGCTGCTGCAAACAGGATTCAGGCACTAAGGACGGGTATACCGGAAGAAAATATCTGGCAGAGCCAGGACTGTACATTCTGCAATCCTGATAAATACTATTCATACAGATATTCCGGGCGGAGTTCCGGGAGACAGGGCGGTTTTATTGGAATGTGGTAGAATATCTAGGGAAAAAAGGAATATAAATATCTCTTGGAGGTCAAATGCTCACAGCAAAGGACATAATGACGAAAGACGTGATTACGGTAAAACAGACGGCAACAGTGGAAGATCTTGCGCGGCTGCTGATGGAACACAAAATCAGCGGGGTTCCTGTAGTTGATGATGCAGATAAGATTGTAGGGATTGTTACTGAAAATGATCTTATCAGGAAAAACAAGCGATTTCATATACCTACAATAATAAGGCTCTTCGATGCCTATATACTGCTCGGTGCTGATAAGGCAGAAGATGAAATTAAGAAAATGGCAGCCACATCAGTCGGGGATATATATACAGAAAAGGTTGTGTCAATTACTGAAGAAACATCCCTTGAAGACATTGCTACAATTATGGCTGAACAGCATATCCATTTACTCCCTGTTCTTGACGGTGACAGGGTTGTCGGAATAGTCGGCAAGGCTGATGTCGTTCGATCTATGATGAATGAAGCTTCGAAGTAACAGTGACTCGGAGACAAAAAGGGCAGGCATCAGGCTCGGAGAGAAACTGAAACCGGGAGATGTGGTCTGTCTCTATGGTGATCTTGGTGCGGGCAAAACGACATTGGTAAAGGGAATCGCCTCCGCTTTTGGCATACAGGAAAGGGACATTACCAGCGCCAGCTATACCATCATTGCAGAATATGATGTGACCGTGCCCTTTTATCATATAGACCTCTACCGGGTACCCCCCGGAGAAGTGCCTGAGCTTGGCCTTGAGGAGTATTTCGGGACCGGAGGCGTCGCTGTTATCGAATGGGCAGAAAGGGCTGATGAGGAAGTACCCGAGCAGAGTATCCGGGTCACGCTTCACTATACAGAGGATAATGCCAGAGAGATAGAAATTCAGGGGATTGATCTGTGAAGAGAATCGGAATAATCGCAAAAAAAGATGAGCCTGATGCCATCACGGCAATCAGGCAGTTCATGGATCTTCTGGAAGGCAGAGACTGCAGATTTGTTATTGAAAATGATGTGGCAGATGCCCTTGAATTGGATGGGTGTGATCGGGGCCACATTCCGTCAAAATCAGATATTATCGTAGTTTTTGGGGGTGATGGGACTCTTTTGAGCGTAGCACGGCTCGTCGGAAATTCAGGGGTCCCCATACTTGGGGTAAACCTTGGAGGTCTCGGGTTTATCACTGAGCTGGGAAGAGATGAGGTTCGTGACAACGTAGACATGGTTTTTTCCGATACCTGCTGTTATGAAGAAAGGATCATGCTGCTGGCGGATGTGTACCGGGACGGGAAGAAAGTAATTCAGAATAATGCACTGAATGATGTGGTGTTAAACAAGAGTGCTCTCGCAAGAATGATTGAGATTGACATACAGATCAACAGCCAGTATGTAACAACATTCAGGATTGACGGCCTGATTGTCTCTACTCCCACGGGGTCTACGGGGCATTCGCTCTCGGCGGGAGGCCCCATACTTTACCCGACGCTTGAATCTTTTTTAATGACACCAATTTGTCCGCATACCCTCACGAGCAGACCGATTGTGCTGCCGGACACATTTGTCCTGGAGGCAAGCATTAAAAACGGTGAGGATGTATATCTGACCCTTGACGGGCAGGAGGGGTACCCCTTGGAAGTCACGGACATAGTGCGTATAAAGAAGGCTGATTACAAAACGAAGTTTCTCGTCCTGCATGACCGTGATTACTTCCAGTTATTACGGACAAAATTAAAGTGGGGAGAAAAACCCGGAATGAGAAGGCACCGTTGGCCAGACAACCCGTAACCTGCAAGAAAGTATTGAGAATGAACAACCACACAGTGATAAGAGATGAACTGCTGAAGGCAATGACATTTTACCGGGAGCTGGGATTTGAATTCTTACCTTCAAAAGAGGAGGTTATTCACACCCTCATAGCGGGTATCACTACGAAAAATGAAAAGGGCAGTGAACCATGTAATCAGGTCGCAGAGTCGCCAGGCGCCTACATGGTAAATAAGAAACAGGCCCTCGATGCCCTCAGGGACGAGATTGGTGACTGCCAGAGGTGCAGGCTTTCTAATGGCAGGAAAAACATTGTCTTTGGCGAGGGGAGTGTTGATGCGGATATAATGTTTGTCGGAGAAGGCCCCGGCAGAGATGAGGATATTCAGGCCAGACCCTTTGTCGGTACTGCAGGAAAACTCCTGACAAACCTAATAGTAAAGCTGGGCATAAAACGAGATGAAGTGTATATAGCGAACATTGTAAAATGCAGGCCCCCTGGTAACAGAAATCCTGAAGAAGATGAAATATCAACATGCATACCTTTCGTTGCGCGGCAGATTGAGATCATTCAGCCAAGAGTAATTGTTTGCCTGGGCAGGATTGCGGCCCAGGCCCTTTTAAAGACGGGGAAGCCGATTAGCCGGCTCAGGGGAGATTTTCTCGACTTCAACGGTATTGCCGTAATGCCCACATTTCACCCTGCATACCTGTTGCGGAACCCTAAAGACAAGTGGCTTACATGGGAAGATATGCAGAAAGTACTCGAAAAACTGAAAAACATCGCTGAGCAGTGAACAATTGATACCCCGTTTGCAGGAAGATTTATAATTTTATTTTTTGGCTGAAAGCTGATCGCTGAAGGCTGACAGCTATAGTGTGGAGGTGACATGAAAAGGTTGTGGGCACCGTGGAGAATGGAGTACATCCTTGATGATAACAAACATGGCAGCTGCCTCTTTTGCGATGTGTCTAATAAAGGGGCGAAGAAAACCGATCGAAGGAAAGACAAAAAAAACTTTATCCTGTTCAGGAGCACACACTGTTTTGTTATCTTAAACAGGTACCCTTATAACAGCGGACATTTGATGGTCGTCCCTTACTTTCACACATCGAGCTTTGAAGGCCTGTCAGATGATGCTCTTTTTGATCTCATCAAGACCGTTGATATGTCGGTCAATGTGTTAAAAAAAGTACTCAGTCCTGACGGTTTTAATATGGGGCTTAATTTTGGCAAAGTTGCGGGAGCGGGAATGGAATCCCATATGCACATGCATGTCGTTCCCCGATGGACCGGTGATACGGACAGCATGCCGATCATTGCTGAAACGAGAGTAATGCCGGAACATTTAAGAAAGACCTATGACAAGCTGCTGAAGTCCTTTTCAGGATGATTTATATCGGACCTGATGAAAATGTGATTGCCTCAGGTAGTCCGAGTTAATGTTTCCTGCAGAAATTATTAATAGTTCCCGAAGAGGTTCTGCGCATATTGTCTAAACACCGGGGGACCCTTTGCGATATTGTTAAAGTACACACAATTCATTTTATTTAGAAAAATATATATTTATGTTAAAGGTAGAAATTGCCGAATAAATATGTTAGACTCGTAAGTTAAGTATCTATAAAGAGGTTTAAATGAAAGAAAAAGATGTATTTGATGAAATAATTGAAGTCGGCAAAAAGCGGGGAGTTCTCACCTATGATGAGATAAATGAGGCTCTGCCGTCTGAATTTTTTACGCCTGATGAGATAGAAGATCTGATGGACCTGCTCAGCGATATGGGGGTCCGTATCGTTGACTCTGACGAGGCGCTTCCGCTGGAGGAAGTCAAGACGCCGGAATATGAAAAAACAGAGGATCTTGTTCAGGCATATTTCCATTCCATGGGCGATATTTCCATCCTTACGAAGAATGAGGAGGTTGAGCTTGCCAAAAAATTGGAGGAAGGCAAGGAAATCATCGCTGAAATCATTCGCACAATCCCGATCACAAAGAAAATAGAGGCGGACTTTCTCAGTGATGAAGACATGGCTGAAATGGAAGAGGAAGAAAGAAACAATCAGGTCATCGAACTGACGCTTTACAGAATTGAGCTTATGGTTGAAGTCATTGATGATCTGAATGCTGAAATGACAAATTATGGTAATTCCCTCAAGGCATTAAAACTGCTTATAAAAAATGAAAAAAGTAAGAAAAGGGTGCGGAGTGCACTGCTGGCCACAATGGAAGAGATTGCGAACCGGGCCCAAGTGACGTTCAAGAAAATTGAAGGGGAGGCCGGGATAAAAGTTGATATTGTGTTAACCCTGTGGGAGAGAATCAGCAGGGTTCAGGCCTTCGTTCTTGAAGCAAAAAATGAGTTGATTACCCGAAACCTCAGGTTGGTGGTAAATATTGCAAAAAATTATGTCGGCAGGGGGCTGCCTCTTCTTGATCTGATTCAGGAGGGGAATATTGGCCTGATGAAGGCTGTTGACAAGTTTAAACATGAAAAAGGCTTTAAGTTCAGCACCTATGCAACATGGTGGATACGTCAGGCGATTACGAGAGCTCTTATTGATCAGACCAAAACGATCAGGGTCCCTGTTCATATGATGGAGTTTTATAACAGGGTGACGAAGGCATCCAGAGAATTGACTCAGGAACTGGGCCGTGAACCAACAGATGCCGAGATCGCTAAAAAACTCACTGTTCCGACACGGAAAGTGGAAGAAGTATTTCGTGCAATACAGGACCCCATTGCCTTACAGACACCGGTGGGAGATGAAGACACTGAGCTCGAAGATTTTATCGGCGACAAGAACAGTCCTTCCCCGTATACAGATGCTGAAAGTAAAGAGATGTCGGGATATATTAAAAAGGTGCTGGGAACGCTGACTCCGAAAGAAGAAAAAGTTATCAGGATGAGGTTTGGTATCGGTGTTGACAGAGATCATACCCTTGAAGAGGTAGGCAGACACCTGACAATTACAAGAGAGCGTGTACGGCAGATAGAAGCGAAGGCACTGAGAAAACTAAAACATCCCAGCAGGCTCAAAGCACTGAAGGCACTGGTTACCACATAAAACGACCAATAAAAAAGGAGACATTTTTTGAATGTCTCCTTTTTTATCTATGCTCTAAAGTTTATTCTTCTTTTTTACCCCACTGCGACCCTACTGTTAATTCCTGCTCGCTGTCGATAAGAACTGCCCCGGCTGTCCTGGTCTGCAGTGATACGATCTGTATTTCCCCTATGGTTCTTTCTGCAGGCAAATCTGCGAATAAAGCGAACACATCACCGACCTCAAGGCCGTCCTTTTCCCCTTTGTCGAGAAAAATTATATCTCCGCTGCCCAGAAGATAGGTATTCATTTGAGATTCAATGATATAACCGCGAACATCAGGGGTACGGGCATTCTCAGGTAAGAGCGGTGCTTCCATCCCTGTATAGTGCAATAATCCATCTCCCATCAGGATATCTTCATAGGATGCCGTCACTTTCGCCTTCGTCATAGTACCGTCTTTTCCGATAACTTCCACAATACCGGGAACTCGAATTTGATGTCCCACTTTCTTTCCCGTTGATGGGTGTTCAACGATCTTAATATCTCTCACGACCATGAAACGTTTCCCAACTGTGGCCTCATCGTCAAGTTTTATATAGACAATATCATTACGGCCTACTATCTGACGGTCCTCCGGTGAGTGAAAGATTTTCCCTATGCTCGAAAACTCATCAGCTATCCATCCGCTTGAAATATAGAGATCTTTCTTGATTATATGTTTTTTAAGAACTGTTGGTGCGAATCTCCATGTATTCTGACTTTCTGGTTTTAACGACTTGCGCGATTTGCGCTTTTTTGCAATGGGCATCTTCTTTGTTGGATAATCGGGCATACGCATTAACTCTTCCCTTGAAGGAATAAGAAGTTTTGTCCCGGGGTAAATAAGATCAGGGTTTTCTATATGGGGATTTACATTCCACAGTTTCGGCCATAGAAAAGAGTCTTCGAGCCTGGTATCAGAAATGTCCCAAAGGGTATCAAATTTTTCTACGACATATTGTTCCGATGCGCTTTCCTGCGCACTGAGAGACGAAATAAAAAGGATGAAGAATAAAGAAAGACAGGTAACTATTTTTTTCATTTTATGCTCCCTCGCAATTTCCATGAATAATTAAACATATAACCTACAATAAAGAACAATTAATCTTGTGTCAAGCTTTTGAATCACATTAATAAATACATCGGTAATAAACGGAAAACTCTTTAGTGGAGTTCAATTTGGAGTTCATCAAATATCCTGTGGTTATTGTCAGGTACTGTAATGGGCGTTTATTTTAATATATTTTTCTGTCAGGTCGCAGGTAAGAGCTTTTGCAGTCTCCTGGCCGGTTCCCAGATCTATGACAAAAAGGATTTTCTTCCTTGAAAGAGTTCTCGCTGCCGCCGTTTCTCTCGCTGTCCCGATCCCTTTCCTGACCAGTTTGATTTTATTGAGACTGATGTCTATTGTCTGTTCATTAACATCCACCCCTGAGTACCCGATTGCTGCCATGAGTCGCCCCCAATTAGGGTCCCCCCCGTATACAGCAGTTTTTACAAGCATCGAATTTGCGATTGAAAGCGCCACTCTTTCCGCGGCTTTTTCAGTCCTTGCTCCCTTGACAAGAACTTCGATGACTTTTGTCGCTCCTTCGCCGTCACGCGCGATCATTTCTGCCAGATCATAGGTCAAATCGTTTAATGCTTTTTTGAAGTTTTCATATGAAGCAGCCCTTTTCGTCAAAGGGCGGTTCTGAAGGTCGCCGTTTGCCAGAGCAAGTACCGTATCATTTGTGCTCATATCGTTGTCAATTGCTAACCTGTTAAAAGACCTGTTCACTGCTTCCTTCAGTGCTGAATCAAGCGCCTGTCGGTGTATCGCAATGTCAGTCATTATGAAACATAACATTGTCGCCATGTTCGGGCAGATCATTCCTGCTCCCTTTGTAATTGCTGCGATTGTTCCCCTTTTCCCGTCAACGGTTATCTGCCTTGAAGAAGACTTCGGGAACGTGTCAGTTGTCATTATGGCAGCGGCAGCGTGGTTAAGGGACAGGGGAGACAGTTTTCGGATTAATTCGGGAAGAGAATCAGTTATTTTCAGAACAGGGAGCGGTTTTCCTATAATGCCCGTTGATGAAACGTGCACAAGGTCGGGAGAAATTCCGAGTTCTTCCGCTGTCTTGATATTCATTTCCAGGGCATCCTTCATTCCTGATGTGCCCGTGCAGGCATTTGCATTTCCGCTGTTTATGATTATCGCCTGGGCTTTGCGGGATGTAATGTGCTTCATGGAGAGTTTTACCGGCGCAGCCTTAATCCTGTTTGTCGTATAAACACCGGCGGCAACAGCAGGACGATTGGAGAATATAAGGGCAAGATCCCTGTCTTTCGAGTTTTTAATGCCAGCTGATATTCCGGAAAAAGAGAAGCCCGGCACGGTGATTTTCCTGCCTGTGGATAAGGGCTTCATTAAGGTGAAGCAGGGGTGGACATCAGGCCGGCAGTTTCTTCGAAACCGCTCATAATATTCATGTTATGAACGGCAGTTCCCGAGGCCCCCTTTATAAGGTTGTCTATAGCACTAATGATAATCAGTGTTTTCCCTCGACGTGAACGTTCATCAAGGAAGATGGAAATGTCACAGAAGTTGCTGCTCTTGACAGACTTTGTTGCCGGGTATCGCCCGTTTTGTAAAACCCTTACAAAGGGTTCATGGCGGTAAAACTGGTGATATAATTTCTGAACATTTGACAGTGAAATTTTCTTTCTCAATGGGACATACATAGTGCTGAGTATCCCCCTGTCCATCGGGATGAGATGGGGAGTGAAGATTACTTTGAAATTTTCTTTTTTCAGAGCGCTCAGTTCCTGCTCAATTTCAGGTGTATGACGATGGGCCGTGACCGCATATGCCTTCACTGACTCGTTGACTTCACAGAACATAAACGGCTGAGCAGGGCTTCTTCCGGCGCCCGATGTCCCTGACTTGGAATCGATTATGATTGTATTTGTACTGACAAAATCTTCTCCCATGATCGGCGCCAGCCCCAGTATGGCACTTGTCGGGTAACATCCCGGATTTGCAATAATCGATGCTTTTTTTATTTTTTTTCTGTAGAGTTCCGGCAGTCCATATACTGCTTTTTTCAGAAGAGGGGAATACCGGTGAGGAATTTTGTACCATTCACTGTAAACCCGCGCACTTTTTAAGCGGTAATCTGCCGAAAGGTCTATAACCTTTTTTCCGGCATTGTAAAGAAATGCAACTGTCTCCTGCGATGCCTTATGGGGAAGGCACAGGAAGAAAAGGTCAGCTTTTTTTGCCAGAGATTTTAAATTTAATGACTCGAACTTTAAATGCGGGTTTCTGCAATGAAGAAAGGTGTCAGAAATTAACAGTCCCGCTGAACGCTCGGAAGTAACAGCAGTTACTTCTACCTCTGGATGGGAGAGAAGCAGTCGTAACAGTTCAAACCCGGTATATCCGCTTCCTCCTAAAATGGCAACTTTTAGCATATAGCATTATACAAAAGGCCGCTCCTAAAATCCATATTTCCGGAAAGTGATGAGGAAGAAATTATAAAAAAACCTCCGAAGCAGTTTTTGCTCCGGAGGTTTTTGAAATAACAAATTGAACTCTGGAATTTCGCTGTACTTATCTCTTAGAGAACTGGAAGCGTGCCCGTGCACCTTTCTGGCCGTATTTCTTCCGTTCCACTACTCTTGGATCACGTGTCAATAATCCTTCTTTTTTAAGTTTGCCTCTGAAATCTGAATTAACTGAGACCAGGGCCCTGGAAATACCATGTCGTATTGCCGCGGCCTGTCCACTATATCCACCGCCTTTTACTCTGACATTGACATCATACTTACCGCTCACAGCAACAACATTGAAGGGCTGCTGAACAATCATTTTCATGGTTTCGTGAGGGAAATACTGGTTAAGCGGTTTTTTATTAACAATGATACTTCCTGTTCCCGGCGTTAAGAAAACCTGAGCTATTGATGCTTTCCTCCTGCCAGTTGCATTGTATTGAATGTCTGCCATATTAAAAAAACTCCTTATTTAACATTGAGATTTAAAGTTTCAGGGTTCTGGGCATTATGAGGATGGTCAGGACCACCGTATACTTTTAATTTACTCAATTGCCGTCTGCCAAGTCTGTTTTTGGGGAGCATCCCTCGAACTGCTGACATAATGATACGTTCAGGAGTACTCTCCATAATGTCTTTGGCAATTTCTTTCTTGATCCCTCCCGGATAGCCGGTATGGTGGTAATAGGCTTTATCTTCAAGCTTGTTGCCTGTAAAGCGGACTTTGCCTGCATTTATTATTATCACAAAATCACCGGTATCAACATGAGGCGTAAAAGTCGGCTTGTTCTTGCCTCTGAGTACTTTTGCGACCTGGGAGGCAAGCCTTCCAACGACAAGTCCGTCTGCATCGACAACATGCCATTTCTGTTCAACATCTGTTTTCTTTGCAAATAAAGTTTTCATATTTCCTCTCTATGCACGTGATACAAAAAGATTAAGCATATCATGATAATGGAAAATGATTTTAATTGTCAATAGTTGGCTCGAAAAAAGAAAAGCTGCCGCGGTGGTAATGTAAATAAATTTACACTCTGTCACATGAGCGGTGAGACAATTCCTGCCAGGATGACGCATCCATTTCATCACTATATTCTTCTATTGAATAATTTCTGCTGCATTCCATGCAGCGCAGGTGTACACTTTTTCAACCGATCTTCAGGCTTAATTTCCCGTGACACTCTTTACATGTCATGCGTGATTTGCCGGGCATGTATTTACCTCCATAAAATGAATTAGGTAAATAGTATACATAATTTTCTTCAGAAAAGTGAAGAATAATTAAATTCATGAGGCAGGGGACTGCGTAAAATCTGTTGCATGGTAATGATGCTGTCAGTCCCTAGGTTAATTCACTAATATTGCTTGATTTTTTTATGATACTTAATTGATAATTAAAACTGTAGATATTCCTTACACTGCTATTTTTTAGTTATAGTTTTTTAATAGAGCATTAAATTTATTTAATTTACTAAAAACGTGATCTTTAAGAAATATATGTGTGCCTTACTATCCATTTATCATCAACACTGCAAATCCTGTTTTTTTAATTATCAGATTGTTCATCACGATATCCTGTCAGAAAAAATTTCATTGCCATGTGAGTCAGCGCGAACCCGGGAGCCAGATACTATGATCCTGGCTGTATGTTGATGCAATAACCATGAAAAAGCGAAGAGTTGTCATAACAGGTGTAGGAGTAGTTGCTCCGAATGGAATTGGTAAGGATGAGTTCTGGCAGGCATGCGTTCATGGGAAATCAGGTGTTGATCTGATCATGGATTTTGATACATCCCATCTCAGTTCAAAAATTGCCGCACAGGTACTGGATTTTGATCCATTGACATATATGTCTCCCAAGGTCGCTCAGAAAACTGACCGGTTTGTCCATTTTGGTCTTGCTTCAGCCAGGATGGC
>CALZGI010000133.1 GCA_945786855.1 Thermodesulfovibrionia bacterium
CAATCCCTTACATTGTAATAGTTTTAGTATACTTTTGAGGAGGCTTATAATAATGAAAAGCAGGGTGAAACTGGTTGAGGGTATGCAGTTTGTCGCGAGCGCAGAGTCAGGACACGCCGTTGTCATGGATGGGCCGGCTTCGGTCGGGGGGAATAATACGGGGTCAAAGCCTTCGGAACTGCTGCTTATGGCATTTGGCGGGTGCTCGGGAATGGATGTTATTTCAATACTGAGAAAGAAGAAACAGGATATTGTGAATTTTGAAATGAATGTAACCGGTGAGACAGCAGAAAAACATCCCCGTTTTTTTACGGACATTCATATTGAATATGTCCTTACGGGAAGAAACATTTCTGAAGAAGCGGTAAAAAGGGCAATTGAGCTGTCAATTGACAGATATTGTATGGTTGGGACAACCATCGGCAAAGGTGCAAACATAACCCACTCATACCGGATAATCCAGAGCGATTAAGTGATTGGGTCCTCGCGGGCTTCGATTTTCCTCTGTGGTGTGTTAATTAGTGAATGATGCCTACTCCAATTAATTCATTGCTGAAAAAAATACAACATGCAATAGCAACGCTCGGATTTGTCGGATACCTGCCCCATGCACCCGGGACGTTCGGTTCAGCCGCAGGTTTTCTTTTCGTACTGATCATAAAACCCGAAGATTTCACTCTCCTGATAATAATCGCTTTTTTATTTATTCTGGGAACGGCTGCTTCACAGAGTACGGAAAAACTTCTCGGAAAAGACAGCGGACATATTGTGATTGATGAGTTGTGCGGATATTTGATTTCAGTTCTGTTTGTACCGAAATCCTTCGGCTTTCTCCTTGCAGCCTTCTTATTGTTCAGGGTATTTGACATTTTCAAGCCTCCACCGATACGGTCAATTGAAAGGGGCCTGCCAGGAGGTGCGGGGATTATGCTGGATGATGTCCTTGCAGGAATGTACGCAAATGTGTCCCTGCAATTATTGAAATTCCTGTTTGTTCATTAATGAGAAAAATTCAGCCCTTTGCGTTTTGGTCAGAGACATTCGGGATTGCTGCCGGGAATCCGGGATTTTTGATTTAAGGCTATGGTATCCTAGTCTGACTATCACGGGCAGGGTGATTTTTCTTAAGAATACACTGGACCTTGAGAAGTTTTATTGCCATAAAATTGCCTGAAACTGTTCAATCTTCCCTTGCTGAACTTCAGCTGGAACTGAAAAGTACGGGTGCACATATCAGGTGGGTAAAGCCTGAGAATATTCATCTTACATTGAAATTTCTCGGTGATACTGAAGAGAAAGCGGTCGATAGAATTATATCAGCATTACAGGGGACATGTAATACATTTGAGCCTTTTCGTCTTGAACTGAGAGGCGTTGGCCTTTTTCCGGGTGTTCGGTCACCGAGAATAATCTGGGCGGGTGTGAGCTGCGGACCGGCTCTCACAAGCATCCAGAGTGATGTTGAAAAGGAGCTTTCTTTATTGGGATTTGAGAAAGAGAACCGGAAGTTTATACCCCATCTGACCCTTGGCAGGTTTAAGTCTTCCCGGGGCCAAAAAACGATACAGAAAAAAGTAGATCACCTCAGAGACAGCTCCTGTGGGTTCGTGGATGTCACGTCTGTTTCCCTGATAAAAAGTGAACTCAGTCCAGCAGGCTCCAGGTACACGAGAATTGCAGAAATCCCATTGAATGGACCAGGCGTATAAACTAATAAGAAGTGAAAGCGTATTTTTTATATATTTGACAACGAATTATGGATTTTCATGAGTAGTACTCATTGTAATCAGCCTTACAGAATTTAAAACGGGGATCATATAAATTTAGGAGGAAACATTATGTCAGACAAAGATCGTACGAAAGCACTGGAGGTCGCAATAACGCAGATAGAGAAGCAGTTCGGCAAGGGGGCCATCATGAGGCTTGGCTCTGAAGGTGTTGTCGAGGTGCCTGCCATTTCGACTGGCTCTATCGGCCTGGATGCGGCACTGGGTATCGGTGGTTTCCCGCGAGGCAGGGTAGTTGAGATTTATGGTCCTGAATCTTCGGGAAAAACGACTCTTGCCCTCAGTGCTATTGCCCAGGCGCAGAAAGCAGGCGGGACAGCGGCCTTTATCGATGCGGAGCATGCCCTTGATGTATCCTATGCCGAGAAACTTGGAGTGAACGTCAGCGACCTCCTTATCAGCCAGCCTGACACCGGCGAACAGGGACTGGAAGTCACCGAAACGCTTGTTCGGAGCGGAGCCCTTGACATTATTGTAATTGACTCAGTTGCAGCCCTTGTTCCCCGGGCTGAGATTGAGGGTGACATGGGCGACAGTCTGCCCGGCCTTCAGGCACGGCTCATGAGCCAGGCACTGAGAAAGCTCACTTCGGCGATTGCAAAGGGGCAGGCAACGGTGATGTTTATTAACCAGATAAGGATGAAGATAGGAGTCATGTTCGGGAACCCTGAAACAACCACGGGAGGAAATGCACTGAAGTTCTATTCGTCGGTACGGCTTGATATCAGGAGAATTGAACAGCTGAAAACTTCCCAGGAAGCGGTCGGGAACAGAGTAAGGGTCAAGGTAGTCAAAAATAAGGTCGCGCCTCCCTTTAAGCAGGCCGAGTTTGACATATACTTTAATGAAGGAATATCGCGGGCCGGTGAGCTTATCGATATCGGAATAGAGAAAAAAATAGTGGAACGGGCAGGCGCGTGGTATTCATACAACGGGAACAAAATTGGCCAGGGGAGAGAAAATACAAGGCAATACCTAAAGTCGAACCCTGAAATGGCCGATGAAATTGAAGCAAGGGTACTTGAGGAATATAATTTCAAAAGGTGAGAAATGTTAGTAGAGATCGACGGGATACTGAAAAAAGCCGTTCAAAAAGGCGCATCTGATATTCATATTAAAGCAGGCAGTTATCCGATTATCAGGACAAACGGAGAGCTGTCTGAAATGCGAAATGAAATAAAGGTTACCCCGGAAGATACATCCAATATTGCCATGAGCGTTCTCATGGAGTCGCAATGGGAAGAGTTCAGCAAAAGCAACGACATTGATATTGCATATGGTGTTGCCGGGCTCGGACGGTTCAGGTGCAACTGTTACATGCAGAGAGGGACTGTCGGTTTAGTGTTCAGGTTTATTCCCACTGTTATTCCTGACATCGAAGAGTTGAGCCTGCCTGTGGTCCTGAAGAAGGTGGCCATGGAGCCAAGAGGGCTTGTTCTAGTAACAGGGACAACGGGGAGCGGTAAATCGACCACCCTTGCATCGATGATTGATTATATTAACTTAAACAAGTCTGTAAATATTATCACTATCGAAGACCCTGTTGAATTTCTGCACAAGGACAAAAAAAGCATAGTCAGCCAGAGAGAAGTAGGCACTGATACAGAAACATTTTCCAAGGCGCTGCGGGCAGCACTGAGACAGGACCCCGACGTAATTCTCGTCGGTGAAATGCGTGATTTTGAAACTATCAAGACAGCCCTTGACGCTGCGGAGACAGGGCATCTTGTGGTAAGTACATTGCACACTATCGATGCTGTTGAAACGATTAACAGGATTGTGTCAGTATTCCCTCCCTACCAGCACCACCAGGTGAGGGCGCAGCTTGCGTCTGTCCTGAGAGCAACCATATCGATGAGGCTCGTTCCGCAGGCGGAGAATAAAGGAATGGTACCTGCGGTGGAAGTACTTATAGCGACCGCTACAATAAGGGCCTGCATTGAAGACCCTGACAAGACGAAACTTATTCGTGATTACATAGCGGAAGGAACCAGTCAATACGGAATGCAGACATTCGACCAGTCTCTCTTCGGTCTTTTCCAGAAAGACCTTATCACGTACGAGGAGGCGGTGAGCAGGGCGACGAACCCTGATGATTTTGCCCTCAGAGTAAAAGGGATAACGTCAACGAGAGATGTCTGGGGGGCAGGCGGTGATATTTCAAAAGACTCTGAAGACGAAAAGGGCCCGGAGATTGAAAGGTTCTCGGAGTGACGCAAAAACCTATGCACTGAGGCTTCTCGGCTACCGCGCAAGAAGCAGAAAAGAGATGCTCGAACGGCTCAGGGGAAAAGGCTTTGAGAGCGATCAGATCAATACAGTAATCACATCCCTTGAAGATACCGGGCTCTTAAACGATAAAGTACTTTCCTCAGATCTCTTCCGATACGCCATAGAACGAAAATCCCTCGGCCGGCAGGGCATCAGAATGTTCCTTGCCAAACGGGGCATCGAAAAGGACCTCATTGAAAGCACTCTGTCAACCCATACGGATGAAGGGGATGAAAAGGCCGCTCTCGAATTTGCGGAAAGAAAACTGAAGACCCTGAAAAAACACCCTGACGATGTAGTGAAAAGAAGGCTCTGGGGGATGCTCCAGCGCAGGGGTTTTTCAGTGGGAGTGATCAGAAAGGTTATTGGGTTAGTAATATAGGATATTCTGCTCTATCTGCATTTTAAACTGACTGGTCTGATGCGGGTGCTGTCTCTGCGTATTTCTCAAGAAAGGATACTATGGATTCAACATTCTCCAGGTTCTTGCCGTAATCTACAATTGTTGTCCACGAGCTTGGCCAGCTGGATACTTTTATTTCAGTGCTCTCATCGCTGACCCTGTCTATGTTATAAGAGATTGTGTCTCCCCAGGTCTTCCAGTTAACCGACGATTTTGCGATAATTATTCCCCGGGGAAGATCTTTTTCCTGCGCAGTGCATCCCTTGACTGCACTCAGCGATTTCATGCACATATCGAATGTGCTGTCATAGGAGAGGGGCAGTCTGAGTTGACGCTCATGGCATGTCTCCAGTGTCTCTTTCGTGGCTTTTCCTGCAACTGCCGTTACGGCACGGCTGTGGAGAAAGCCTAATATGAAATACATGAGAAATCCGAAGAGCATTCCGGCTGCCAGACCGCTTTTCAGTCCTACGGAAAAACCATAGAGGATTGAATAGAGTATTCCAGTGAATATGGCGAAGGGAATTCCATTTACGAGAAAGATCTTTACATTTCTGTTCATATCCTTATTCTTCGGCTTAATAGTCTTTATGCTGAAAAGGGACATCGGAACCAGCGTGAAGTTATCCTGAATCCCATTCGTGATGCAATCTCAGATAGTTGTGCAGGCGTCATTTGAATAATCACTTTCACTTCCGGACAAGTCATATGCGGTAACAGCAAAA
>CALZGI010000134.1 GCA_945786855.1 Thermodesulfovibrionia bacterium
ACCAGAGGACACTGTACGGGGCATCTTTTACATACCAGTCTGCTTCAAAAACACAATATGGGCAGCCGGACACAGAGGTATCTGCTTTCGGTGCTGAAGTTCAACAGAAACATGTACATGACGAACTTCGTGCGACAGGCGGGTCTCTTTATTACCTCAGTCACAAAGACGTGATCGAGGGGAGTGAGCAGATCACGATAGTCATCCGTGATAAAAACACCGGGACTGTTCTTGCACGAGTACCTCAGATACAGAACGATGACTACACAATTAAGTACAGTGAAGGAAGGATCTTCTTTACCAGACCGATATCAAGCGTTGTACAGGATGACTCCCTTATTGATCTGTCCCTGCTTGGTGGAAACACGGTCTTTATTTACGCAGATTATGAAAGATATGTGGATTCCTTTGAAAAATCCGCGTATGGCGGCCGTGTCAGAAAACAGATCGGTAATCATCTGTCAGTAGGCGGCACATATGTATCTGATGAAATGGACACAGGAAACTATGAGCTTTACGGTGTTGATACGGAAATTCGCCTTGGAAAGAACACCCGCATCCTCGGTGAATACGCAGAAAGTAAAGGTACTGATACGGTCACATTCACAAGCATAGATGGAGGACTGACCTATAATGTGGCAACCCTAGCAGGGATGAATGAGGGAACCGCATGGAAGGCAGCAGCAGAGATAGACGCGGGAGAGTGGTTTGGTAAACCGGACCGTTATCAGCTCGGTGGTTATATGAAAAAACTGGAATCCGGATTCTTCTCAAACGGAAACCTGCTCGAACAGGGCACCACGAAAACTGGCGTACATACGAGTCTGCAATTGACCCCGCGCAACAGAATCCGGGCACAGTATGACAGGGAAGAGACAGAGGCAACAGATACGGCAGACGGAAGCCAGACAGATATCGGGACGGTGCAACTTACACATGACCATAATTGGTGGAGGCTGACCGGTGAATATCAGACAAGGGAAGGAAAAGACAGTGCAGGAAATACGACTGACAGTCTGGATCTGGCAGCTGCGCATCTCAGCATGGATATAACGGAAAAGCTTACCCTGGAGGCTGAGCGCCAGCAGACAATTTCAGGAACATCCAATGACCAGACGTCACTGGGACTGAGCTATGATATACATCCTGCACTGTCTCTGAAAGCAAAGGGGACCAGTGGTTCACAGGGTGATTCACTCCAGGGCGATGCAGTGCTGTCACTGGGTGACAGACGGGTCTATGTCTCTGAGCGTATCAGCGAGGATCGGGCCGGCAGGGTGACGTCAACCGTAGTCGGTGCGGATGCCCCGATCGATGCAACGAGCAGGGTATATTCTGAATATCAGTGGGAGCATTCCGAAAAAGATAAGAGAAATATATCTGTCTTGGGTGCGGAAAAACGCTGGGACCTGAAGAAAGGTTATCACTTTCTCATTGCCGGAGAACATTCCCGTATTGATGCGGATACTCATGACTCGTCCCGCTATACACTGGCTACGGTGCTTTCCTACACAGACCCGTCAGGCATAAAGGCCGCAACAAGAAATGAGCTACGCAAGGAAAGTGGAGGTGTTGACAGGACCCAGTATCTCACTTCAAACACCCTCGAGATAGCCCTTAATCCTGATTATACGCTTCTCGGCAAATACCGGTACAGTCTGACGCGTGATAACGATCAGGACAAAACAGAAGCTGAATTTGAAGAGAGAAGCATTGGCCTTGCATACAGGCCTGTTGCACATGACCGGCTGAATGCCCTAGCAAAATATACATACCTGTCCGACCGGAGACCCCTCTCTCTGGGAGGAATAGAGTCCTCGCTGGCCCTGCTGAACGTAACGTCACTTGAATGGTCCCTGGATATAAACAGGTACATAGAATGGGTAGAGAAGGGGGCCTACAAGGTAAAAACTGAAGAAACCGGTGACAGGCCTGAGATCACGACCCATACATACCTTTTGATCAACCGGCTTAATTTCAATTTTTCAAAGCTCATCGCACTCGGAGCAGAATACCGGATTCTGGCCCAGCAGGAAGCAGACGACAGAAGGCGGGGCTGGCTGGCTGAACTTATGTCCGCACGTTATGATCATATCCGCCTGGGTGTCGGGTATAACTTTACCGACTTTACTGACAATGAATTCTCGGACAATGACTACTCTGTTGAAGGATGGTTCCTGAGAGTCCAGGGTAAATATTAATGGAGATTTTATTACATAGAATGAACTGAAAGGAAAACTCATGATTTTCACCGTTTATGTCGAAATATAAGAAAGCTATGCGAACTTTTGAAGAAATGAGAAAATTACTGAAATCAAAAGGCGGCCGGTCTCTTGAGATCGTTGTGATAATGCTCGTGGTCATGTTCTTTTTTTCATTAGTGCTTTCAGTTATGAGCACCCTGTTTCCATCAGGAACAGGTATTAAAGACATCAGAAATCTCAGTGGAGACCGCGACCACGGAGCAGACAATGCTGACCGCAGCCTGTTGTTGGCACACGGGGATGAGAAAGCCGGTGTAATTGATACTGATTTAGCTGCTGCGGTCCTTAAACGCATGAATAGAAATGTGAAAAGCAAGAGGGCCGGGTCAATAGCGTGGGCAGACGCAAAAAAAGATATGCCATTATATGACCGGGACGCGGTCCAGACACTTGGAGGATCTACTGCTATGATCCATATGGACGAAGGGAGCTCCATGCGGATGGGAGAAAATTCACTCATCATTATCAGAAAAGTCGAGCAGGATAAAATCTTTGGAGAAAAACGTTCGTTTGTTGTTGTCATGGATGGAGAGCTGCAGGGAAAATTCAGTGGAACTGAACATGTTGAGGTGACCACGCCCAGCGCAGTAGCTAAAATCAAGACCATGCCGGTATCCGGAAAACAGTCAGAGTTCAGGGTTCGGGTCAATCCTGATAAATCATCAACCTTCTCTATATTGAAGGGTTCGGCAAAGATTACGGCCAAAGGGAAGACAGTGGAGTTAAAGCACAATCAAATGACCACTGTTGATTTAAATAAATCCCCTTCCCTGCCGATTTCCATACCACAACCGGTAAAACTTGTTAAGCCGGAAAGAAGGGAGCTTTTTTACTACCGTGACCTTCCTCCTTCAATACTCTTTACCTGGAAAGATAAAAAAAATGCAGATGGATATCGCTTCATGCTTGCGCGTGATCCGGATTTTGAGGATGTCATGTATGATGAACGCCTGTTGAAAAATAAATTTTCTCTCGGCAACCTGAGAAACGGTTCCTATTTTTGGAGAGTAAGTGCTGTGAAAAACCGGGGCGATGGCATCTTCAGTGATGCAAGGGAGGTTGTGGTCACCCGTGACATCAACCCGCCCAGGCTCAGTATAGAGGAATTGCCTCAAACAGTATATGAGGATACATTCACTGTACACGGCTCTACTGAGCAGGGTGCTGATGTTTTTGTCGGAGGAACTCCGGTACATATTTCTCCGACAGGATCATTTGAATATGAACTGCTGCTTGAGCATGGTCTTAATGTCCTTGTGGTGGAGGCCGTGGACAGCGTAGGGAATGTTGCGTATTTTTCGCAGCTTATAAACAGTAAATTCTGAACGTATGATGGAGAATGCATGATTAAGAAATTAAATATTCCAATCCGGTTTAAAATTCTGGTAGCCATACTGTTCATCATTACCGTGGTAGTCAGCATTATTACATTCACCATGGCAAATATGTTTCACACAGATAAAACAACCTATATATATGATACGACCTCAACGATTGCTGTACACAAGTCACAGGAGGTAAGCTCCCTGATGACAGGATACCGTGAACGGCTTCAGGTATTTGTCAACCTGATGTATGAACAGGATTTATATCAGGAGCAGAAATCCAAACTGCTCACACAGTTATTTGAAGAATTCCAGGAGTTTATAGCAATTACATTGTATCGTAAAGATGCAAAACCTGTCACTATATATGATGCAAAAAGTCTTGAACGTGCGGGTCTGGACGTGGAAGACTTCACCCGGTATCGCGATGAACATCCCTTTCCCATAGACCGGATCCACCGGGACAAAGTATTTATTGAGAACTCTACTTTTACAGATAAACTGCAGATCATGACTATTGCTATTTCTTATCAACATGCTGATGCACCGGATCCGACAGTAGTGGAGGCGGTTATTAGACTGAAAAATCTCCTTAGCCTGGCCTCAAGGTCCAAGGTATTTGAAACTTTTATCATGGACTCAAGGGGTAATCTGCTGGTCCATTCAGATGCCGGAAGGGTGTTTCCCGTAACCCGGGTTGACTGGATCCCTGATATTGAGAATCTTATTCATAAAAGCAGTCTCGGCGGGACCCTTGAGTATATTCAGGACGGCAGGCAGGTTGTAGGAGGCTTTGCACCTGTAGACCCGGGGAAGCTCCTCATTGGCGTACAGATCCAGAAGACGGCAGCATATCTTACTGCACGGTCGCTGCTTGAAAACCTGATGGTCGTTTCTTTTGTGCTGCTTATCATTTCTGCACTCCTGGGAATATTCTGGTCAAAGCGTTTTACAAAACCGATTGAACGGCTCTCAGAAGCAGCGAAAGTAGTCGGGACAGGAGAATTCGATATTAACGTTGAAAGCAGCAATTCACGTGATGAAATCGGGGAACTCGCCGATTCGTTTAATAAAATGGCCTTTGAGCTCGACACCCGTGCAAGGGCGCTGCAGGACGCACAGAGTGCGCTTGTCCAGTCTGAAAAGCTGGCCGCATTCGGGCAGCTGGGAGCAGGCATAGCCCATGAGGTCAAGAATCCTCTTGCCGGCATCCTTGGTTTTGCACAGC
>CALZGI010000135.1 GCA_945786855.1 Thermodesulfovibrionia bacterium
GCCTGCAGAGTATTAGGCGGTGCACTCTCTCCCGACCCGTCAGCTGTCGCTCCGTTACAGTCATTGTCGATGCTGTCACAGTTTTCCGCAGCTTCAGGATTTACTGCAGCGTTACTGTCATCACAGTCAGCGCCATCCATTCCGCCCTGCCCAATGAGCAATGAGTCTGAGGAAGCTCCCGAAGCATAACTCCTTATCCATACAGTGTAGGTCCCGGGGACCGTAAAGTTTACACGATACTCTTTCCCCTCATCAAGCGCTGGACACTCGCCGTTTATGGAACCATCCTGCCTGCTTCTGAGATAAGCAGTTCCCAGATATCCTTCCTGTGATGTTTCCCTTACAAATGTGCCCGTTCCCTGGCTTATCGTTCCTGTAAAACTTTCAGCTTCAATATAAGTCCCATCAGGATCGATGTTACATATATCCTGCTCCGTTACGGTATACATCGTACTTGAAGAACTGTTCGCATTCACAATTGATGTCAAGTCTATCGTGCTGCCTGAAAGCGTCTGTCCGTCCTGTATGGACAGGGATCCTGATTGTATACAGGATTGTATCGTCAGCAGGTTCGAGGAGCCTGCATTTCCGATGACACGGTCAGGGGAAGCTACTCCAATTTCAGTAACTCCAGATTGAATGGTTCTTCCTGACTGCCCCGGGGAAAGATCATACATAATATAGATATATTTTGATGTTCCGCTCGAAACCGTTCGGTCCGCAGCAGTGCCTCCGTTGAGGGGAATCTTTTTTAATGCTCCATTCCATTGGCCGGAAGTGCCGATTAGAATAGCATCTCCGGGTAGATTGGAAGATAGTGTTGATGATATATATATTCCTGTGTCCAAAATGTCGGTCACTATCCCATTGTCAGAAAGATCGAGAGAAACAAGCTCTACGTCGCCGCTCTCAAGATTGTCACTATCAAGCTGAAACCGCTGCATTACAATGTCAGAGTCACCGTCAGCCGGGTCGGAAGAATCTATGGCGGCATTATTTGAAATTATGAGGGAATCCCTGTTAACAGAAATATATTCATAGGTGAAAGTATCGTATGTCGCGGGAAGGGCAGTAAGGCATACAGCATCATCTGCGGTTACTTTGAGGAATTTCTCGCTATCTGTCCATCCCGCTGTGTCCACAGACTGTGCCTGAGTATCATCCCCTGAAAAGAGGTTTGTACTGCAGTTATTAGGATCGACTTCAAGTCCATGCGAAATATCAGTGGGCGTTTCCGTTCCTTTCGTAATATATATGCCGTCTAACACATAATTGTTTTCGCGGATCCACACGTGAATGGAGTGATTTCCTGGGGAATTGACAGTAATAGTATTTACCCCTGTCCATTGAGAATGAGTCCAGGCCCAGTTGTTCCTGTTTGAAGAAATGAGAGATCCATTGCACGAGCCGTCGAGTCCGATGAATATGCTGTCGCTGCTTCCGTCTGTTGCATAGCCTCTTACCCATACGTTATAAACGCCGGCAACAGGAAAATTGACCTGATATTCTAATCCCGCTTCAAGTACAGGATCCGCCTGACAGTCAGCAGGAGTTTGAAGGGATGCTCCGGCAAGGCGCATATAGCCTGTTCCAAGATAGCCCGGCATTGATGTTTCCAGCATGAACGAACCGGTGCCCTGACTGACTGTGTCAGTATAATTCTCGGCTTCTATGTATGTACCGTCGGGATCCATATCGCAGGAGTGATCGTATTCTGTTACAGTATACAGCGCATTTGCGATAGTGCTTTCTGTAACGATTGAGGTAAGATCAACGGGACTGTCGGAAAGTGTTTGCCCTGGCAGCATTGCTATGGCTCCTGTTTGTAAGCAGGACTGTATAGTTAACAGGTTCGAAAATCCTGCATTTCCTGTAACGTGGTCAGGGGGACCTACAGCTATTTCTGTTATCCCCGATTGAATCGTCCCCGCTGACTGCCCCGCTGCAAGATCATATACAACATAAACGTACTTCGAAGTCCCGCTTGTTGCCGTTCTATCTCCAGCCGTTCCTCCATTTAAGAACACCGTAGTTCCCGATCCATTCCATGGGCCGGTATTACCTATCTGTACAGCATCCAGCGGTATCTCATTAGAGCTTATTGACGATAAATATATTTTTGCGTCCATAATACTCGTCGATGTTCCACTGTTGACGATATCAATAGAAAAGAGATGTACCGTTCCGTCATCTACGTTGTTACTGTCTATCTGAAACCTTTGCATTACTAATCCTGTAGCGCCGTCCAGAGGATTAACATCAGCTATTGATGTATTTCCTGAAACAATCAGCGTATCACTGCTGCCGGTGGGGGCAAAAATAAACTGTCCGTTCCCCGGTGACAACGGCGTGCTGCAGTTCCCGTCATTGCCGGTAACTGTGAGGCTTTTTACTCCCTCTGTCCATCCCGATGCATCTACAGATTGTGCATCTGTTTCATCTCCACTGAAGATTACAGCGCTGCAGTTATCAGCACTTATCTCAACTCCATGGGAGAGATCTGTCGGTGTTTCCAGTCCCTTTGTGAGATAAATGCTGTCTACCAAGTGGCCCGGTTCCCCGACCCATATGTTGAAGGAATTAATTCCCGGGGTCATTATATCGATAGTGTTCGAGCCTTCCAGGACGCTCTTTGTCCATCCCCATTGGCCGTACACTCCTCCTTCATCCAAAGTTCCGTTACAGGTCCCGTACACCGTTGCAGAAGAAAAACCGTCATTATCAGCGTCCGTGAGGTCATCGCCGCTGCAATCCTGGTCCACTCCATCATAGGGGATATCCACAGCTGCAGGATTTATAGACGGATCATTATCTTTGCAGTCTGCCCCTCCAGCGGCAGGGGCATCAAATCCGTCAATGTCTATGTCAGTCAGGTCTGTACCACTACAATCCTGATCTATTCCATCATATGCAATTTCCCATACTTCCGGATTTATCAGCGGGTCGCTGTCGTTACAGTCTACTCCCCCCACTGAGGTAGAGTTATATCCGTCGTTGTCAGTATCGGTAAGATCATCACCACTGCAATCCTGGTCTATTCCATCGTAGGGGATGTCCACAGCTGCCGGATTTATTGTCTGGTCACTATCATTACAGTCACTCAAGTCCAGCAGGTGTCCTGTTGGTTGAGTGCACTGCTGTAATGATACAGCCGGGTTTCCGTACCCGTCACTGTCAGAGTCCTGATGCCACAGAGTAGATGAATGAATCACCGCATTAGAGTCATCACAGTCATCCGTCCCCGGCGCGCTTCCGCCGGCTTCACTATTCCAGGCACTATCAACAAATCCGTCCAAGTCCTGGTCATAATCGTTTTTACCGTCGCAGTCCTGGTCTGTTCCGTCATACCATATCTCAGCACTATCAGGTTTTATTAACAGATTAGTATCATCACAGTCAGCGTTATCCAGTATATATCCTGTTGGCTGAGAGCATTGCTGTAATGATACAGCCGGGTTTCCGTACCCGTCACTGTCAAGGTCCTGATACCACAGAGTAGATGAATGTATCACTGCATCTGAATCATCACAGTCACCGGTCCCAGGCGCGCTTCCGCCGGCTTCACTATTCCAGGCACTATCAACAAATCCGTCCATGTCCTGATCATAATCGTTTTTACCGTCACAGTCCTGGTCTGTTCCGTCATACCAGGTTTCGGCAGCATGAGGATTGATGAATGTGCTAGTGTCGTCACAATCAGTTCCCCCCACCACTGTAGCGGCATATCCGTCATTGTCCGCATCTGTAAGATCAGCTCCATCGCAATCCTGGTCAATTCCATCATAGGGGATGTCTGCTGCTGAAGGACTGAATGCGGCATCTGAATCATCGCAGTCAGTTGCACAGACCACCATGGAATCATGCCCATCATTGTCGACATCCGTTAGATCAGCTCCATTGCAATCCTGGTCTATCCCGTCATAAGCAATCTCTGCTGTTCCTGAATTGATTTCGGCGTCTGTGTCATTACAGTCACTAGTGAAGGGTGCGCTGCCCCCGGCTTCACTGTTCCAGTTGCTATCAACAAAGCCGTCCATGTCCTGATCATAGTCGTTTTTCCCGTTACAGTCCTGGTCTGTACCGTCATACCATACTTCCCCGGCATCGGGATGAATTGTCTGATCACCGTCACTGCAATCACTTCCCGGTGTTATCTCGCAGCCGGCAGGCTCGCATTCGCCCCCGGTACAGGAACCGGATATTAAGCTGCTACGGTACAGGTCACCGTCGCTGTCACAATAATAGTCAAAAGGCGTAGCGTCCGGAAGCCCCCCGGTAGTAGCTGAAGATGATGTAGATTCCGGAGATGAGTTCCCTTTAGTGTCAGTTGCAATTACGGTGTAAGTGTACATCGTCTCGGGAGTGAGGCCCGAGTCAATATAGACCGTATCGTTTGTTCCCGCTATCTCAATTCCGTCCCTCAGAACTGTATATCCTGAGACGTTTACGTTATCACTGGAAGTATCCCAGGTTAACGAAATCTGGATTGATGAAAGCCCTGCAGTCTGAAGGTTCTGGGGGATGGAAGGAAGCTCTGTGTCTTCCAGGACCGTAAGCAGAGCGATGCTATCGCTGTCTATAGTGATACTGTTGTCGGATGCTAGAGTGGCAGTAATAGAATATTCAGGGTTTCCCGCTCCGCTGTCGATATAGTACTCTGTCAGCCAAGCTCCCGGAGCAGTACTGCCACTGAAAACTGCATTCTGAGGCTGAGTTAAAGGGTGGTTTGGCCCTCCGAATAAATCATTTTCTTTTATCTCAAAGATCAATTCTTCTCCATCACAGTTCAGTCCTTCAACTACCAGATCTACTGTCTCTCCCTCTGTAGCTCCTGTCTGCGTCCAGTATGCGCTGGTGAGGGTGCATGGTTGCAGGGGCTGCCCAACAATGCGAAAAACCCAGTCGCTGCCCGGGGGCGAGCTGAACTGCTGCAGGCCCCCTGAAACAGAACACATATTAAACTCTGTCCCGTTTTTTGGATTAAACCTCGTTGCAGTATAGGTGTTGCCATTTTCTAAATTGATATTGAATGTTCCACCATCTGCGTCATATATCACATAGTCCTTCCCGGGTTCGGCAAGGGTGTATGCACGGTTGAAACTGCTGTATCCCGGGACCAGTTCGTTATGAGGCAACATTTTCCAGTATTCTATTCCTGTGGTAGTGAAGAAGTCGGAAAGTATGGTTACTTCGTCATATGCTTTTTTCATATCTCCAAGATAATAGTAGTCTCCACTCGAAAAATTCATCTCTCCCCAGTTTCTGTCCGAAATTGTTCCCTCAATAGAAGAGCGTCCATCTGTTGTATAGGAATCTCCGAATGTAAAATACCCTCCGGCCGCAAATGTAGACCACATGTATATCCTATTGATATCAGAGTCCCAGCCGGGAGCATTTGGAAGCCAGCCTGGCATATACCCAACATACATGGCTTCATCATTGACAGAAGGGGTCATCTGGAGTTTGACCGCCTTGATAACACCTCTTTGAGCTGACCAGTCAGGTGATGTAAAGTCATCAGTACTTCCCCATGCCCACTCAGTAATTGAAAAGGTTGGCCAGGATTCGTCAGTGAAATTAAACCAGAAATAGGGAACGTCCGTAGAATACTTTCCAGTCTCATCCTGAAACAATTGATCATTGTAACCATGAACAGACAGGGGCCTGAGCTTGCCTGAATCACGCATCCAGGGGTCCTCGTTTCTAACAATACTTCCCATCGTGTTCCAGAACTGATTCCATCCGTCCTGTGTTGGTTTGTTGAGACCGTAGGGCTGAGTTGTTATAAGATGATATTCATTTAACAAACACCAGATAACATTTGAATAAGCAGCGTATCTGGATATTATGTATCGTATGTATCTCAAGTCTTCCGGTGCAGGATTATATGGGCTCGTGGTTGCAAATGACCGTGCATATCTCGGGTCAGTCAGCATGATCAAGTCCGCGATCATGCCCTGCTGGGATAAATATTCGATCATGTCATCAATGAGCTGCCAGTGAGATATATTTAATCTGTTATGGTCCGGCTGACTATCTATTACCATGAAAGGCTCGGTAACAGAATATTTCATGCCATTGTTTTCTGTTTCTGCTCTGACAGAAGCACTATCGTAATATCGATAATCAATGGGGTAAACATTGAATCTGACTTTGGTGATTCCCCGTGCCTTATAAAAATCAACGGTATTTTTCCACCTTGTGAAATTGTCATTCGCGTTGCTTACATATCCATACGCAGTGGTCCCGATCATAAAGTAATGTTCGCCATTGTCGTAATCGAATTTTGTTTTATGAATCTGATCAACCCTGACAAAGCCGCGGTTACTTCCTGGAGAGGTGACAGTCAATGCTCCGCTCACTGTTAATCCTGCGTCAGATGGGCTGGATCTGGTTGAATAGGTCCATAATCCAATGGCTGTTGGTGTGTAACGGACCTTGAAATCGGTTCCTCCATCCCAGAATCCCCTGACAGTCTTTTCTATTCCACCGGGACCCGAAAAAACAGCGGTGACTTTTATATCAAGATAGGGGTTTGCATAGGTCTGGGTGGATGATAGATCAATTTCAAAGGTATCCCACTGCTGAACAGCAGGATATGCTCCCAAAACCGGCAACGCGCCTGTAAGTAAAAGAAAATAAAGGATAATGATAATTATATTGAACGATGTTCTCGACATCATCTTTTCCTTCTCTCATTCTTCTAAATCCGAGGCTATGGAATACTTTTGTATTAACTCTAACTAGTTTATATACGAAATGAACTATATTAGATATGACAATTGTCATGTTTATAAATATTTGTTCATTGTCCGAAATTGTGGAAGAATGGCCCCATGCGACTTGAATGACTTGTTTTCAGCATAAATAGTGCTGAGCGGGAGCGCAAACATACCTGAAGAGAGGGGGTTGTTCACGAAATCATAGCGAAATGCACTCCGAAAATATGGAGGGACAAAGCGTAACCTGTACAGAGCCCGGTAATTCCCACAAACGCCTTGTCATTATTGATTGGGCCTGATGTATTCTTGCACTGAGTGGATTATTAGAGATGATTGTTCATGCAACTCGCTGTTGATATATTAAAAAAGAATAAAAAATCGGCTCACTATTGCCATCGCAATTTTTAGATTGCTTGTTCAGTGCATAAAAAAGTTTCGTGCTGTGGAAGTAATTTATGTATCCTTTGCCATATACCCCTTCAGTTCATTCAGTTCATCAATATAGGCATCGTGCCTTTTCTCGTCCGACAGGAGTTGCTTCAGCAGCATCCTGGGTATTGGCAGACTGCTCATATCAAGGGCCTGCTCGGCCGTGGTGACGGAATTTTTCTCTATAAGGGAATGTTTCTCTACAAAGGAGTCTATGATCTTTAAATCATCGGGGGAGAAAACAACGGTGGAATTGAGGCTCAGCCGCAGTGTTTCCAGAATGCGTTTGTGTTTTTGAGAATCCATTTTAACCATCTCGATCATGGTCTTTAAAAAAGGATTCCTGCTTTGAGAGATGAGTTCATCAGCAGAACTGATGGCGCTGTCCTCAATGACAATCCAGTTGTTTATCAACTCTTCAAACTTCTTTCTGTTTTCAGGTAATGTCATGGTGACCTCCTTTATTCTGATTTTACGTAAATCATATCACAGAACGTTCGGTCGAACAATGACATGTCAGATTTAGTAGCCCTGTGGTAAGAAGTTGATGCAAACAGGACTGCACTCCTGCTCCCGATGTGTTCATGAAAAAGCGATATATCTTTCATTAGTGGAAATAGGGTGGCGCCCCATATTTTATAAAAGAGTGATTAGCCTCAAGAAGAAGATAGCTGATCCAGGGCAAACTGCAGCCCTTCTGTTTTCCCCTGCCAGTATGCCAGCCTGTCACGGTTAATGCCTATATTATAGGTGTCTGCTGGATCTTCACCTTCCAGCTTTTGTAGAAGTTCTTTTATCTCATCTCTCTTCTTCACAGCCTTTTCGAATTCATGTCTGATTGGTTTCTGCATAATATATTCACCCATTACCCCGATGATTTTGGGCATTTCCTGTCCTCATTTTTAGTATATAATTGATCTTCCAATTAAGCAATGAATAGAGAGGCAGAACTATTCCTGTTCTCTGTGGAGGGGGAAGTTCCAGCTGAAAGTGCAGTCCAGGGGGCAGCTAATGTTCCAGCAGTTTCTTGAAAGAATCCAGCTTTATCGATATTCTTTTGTCTGAAGACTTTACGATGCCTTCTTTCTGGAATTTGCTCATGGCCCTGATACAGGTTTCACTCGTTGTACCTACCATGTCGGCAATTTCCTGGCGTGTCAGCGGCAAATCAATTTTTACATAGCCAGCATCGGGTATTCCCGTTTTTTCAGCAAGCTTCACCAGCATGGCTGCAATCCTTTGATCCACCCGTTCCAGTGCTATACTTCTGAGCATTTCCTGGGCATCTGACACCTTTTCATTCGCATATCGTGCGATCTCGAGGTGCAGCATAGGATATTCATCGAGGATCTTTATAAGGTTTTTGCGACTGATACGGATGACCGTTACCGGCTCCATGGCCTGGGCGGAATCGGGGTAGGGTCTCTTACCAAGAACAGCGGCACAACAGAACAGCTCGCCCGGCATTTTTATTTCGAGGATAACTTCTTTTCCCTCCTGGGAGAACTTGACCATTTTCACTTTTCCGTGGGACGCAACATAAATCCAGTCGGGAGAGTCTTCTTCCATAAAGATATATTCACTGTTCTTAAACTTCATCTGCTGGAATAAGGAGCTGACCGATGTTAGCTCCTCATCGTTCAAAACAGAAAATATCTTGCTTTTTTTCAGGGTTTCAATAATCATTTTTTTGTCAATAATTTCTCACGCTGTAATCATTATACTTTAATCCGGGACAAAGTGCGGAAGATCGCATGTGCCTGTCCGGGACTATTCAGCGCTTGCAAGTCTGTCGGACAGTTGGCAGACGGCAAGTGAATAGAGATGAGATCTGTTCCAGCGGAATATAGACCGGTAATTCTGATAGACCAGAAATGCCGGTCCCTTGATGCCTGAGGGCAGAATGAGGGAGGCCTCAATATCAGCCGCAGGCAGATTGTCACCGTTGAACCGGCGTATCCCCGCATTTTGCCACGCAGAGAGCAGCTTCTTCGTCTTCAGTCCCGCCAGATCCATATTAAAGTCTGAAGGAAGGAGCACCCTCCGCCCCCATTTCCATGAGCTGTTCCATCCATATTGAGACAGGTAATTCGCTGCAGAAGCAAACACATCGGGAAGTGTGCTCCAGATATCCTTGCGCCCGTCTCCATCTTCATCAACAGCATAGCTGGTAAATGATGAGGGCATGAACTGGACCTGTCCCATGGCACCTGCCCATGATCCTTTCATGTCTGAAACATCTATATGCCCCTCATCGAGAATCCTCAGTGCATGGAGAAGCTCTTTCCGGAAAAAACTTCCTCTTCTGCCGTCGTAGGCCAGGGTCGCAAGCGATGGGATGATAGGAAATTTGCCGCGGTATGATCCAAAGTTTGTTTCCATTCCCCAAATAGCGACGAGAAAGCGCGGTTGTACACCGTACTTATTTCTGACACTGTCGAGGAGCTCCCTGTGTGTTCCCAGAAGCTTCCGTCCCTTATTGATCCGGGTCCCCGTGACGGTCGTTTTGAGGTAACTTTGATAATCCTTTTTGAATTCCGGCTGATTGCGGTCAAGCTCTATGACCCGTTCAATCGGCTGCAATCCCTGAAGCGCCGTGTTGAGGGTCTCCTCTGATATTCCTTTTGAAACAGCTTCCTGCCGGAATTCCTGAACCCACTTCTCAAAATCAGCAGCATAGAGACGAGAATGATTGAGCATTACAATTGAAAACGCAGCAATGCACAGGAGAACTGAATTTAATATCTTATTTGTCATGTCATATAATACCAGACTGAGGGGAGGAGTAAATAGTGCCGGGATGGGGAATGGCTTTATTTTAAAATACGTGAGTCAGGGATTTAAAGAAATCTGTATATTCGGCGGGAGGAGCTGTTATTTCCAGACCGAAGCTGTTTATCAGCCCGTATGCCGGAATGTTATGAATTCGTAACCATTTAACTTTACAGGGAAGACAGAGTATTCCTCCTGTGGGGGACGCGAACTCCAGCTCAAGCTGCGATCCTCGCGTACAATTATTTAAGCTGTCCAGAGAGTCATTCTTAATGTAGATCCCTGCACCATGGGCAGAAATATTCACTAAAAAGCCGCTGAACTTCCTGCCTCCCGCTTTGAGGTGTGCATGAAAATGTACAACTTTTCTTTTATGACGCTCTGTTGTTTCAGAACCGACAATCTGCCTTTCCATATTCTTTTGCATATTTTTTACCCTCCTTAAGATTCTGCATGTTTAGTGTTTTTGCCCGGTGCCTGTTTCAGTCTAATCAACTATAACTTTCCGTGGATATCGGGGAAGTGATGGAGATCACATTGGTCGGTGATTGGGGCAGTTTCAGAAATGGACGCAGGGGCGAAATGAATAAGCCCCTGAATAATTTGTGCCGGTAAAGGAAGGGTATCACTGACAGGAAGACGAATAGAGGGGCGCCGGTTAAACCGTCTGCACTCCCTGACTGCATATAACAACTTTATTTTTTCCGTCAGTTTTCGCCTTGTACATACCACGGTCTGCAGTCTGGAGCAGTTCCTCGGCATTTCTGGCATTTATCTCGGGGAAGGAAGCCACACCGATGCTCACGGTTATTTCCTCTTTCCCCCATGAATATGTACACGATTGTATAGCCCGCCTTATTTCGTCTGCCTTGACAGCTGCCTCGACGCTGCTCATATTGGTAAATACGACGACGAACTCTTCGCCACCGTACCGGGCAATAATATCCTCTTTTCGTGTTATTTTTTTCAGGATTGCCCCCATATTTTTCAATACATCGTCCCCCCTGTCATGACCATAGGAGTCGTTGACTGACTTGAAATCATCCATATCTGCAAGGAGAATTGATAACGGTTGTTTCTGGCGTGTGCACCGGGCCCACTCTTCTTCGAGCCGTATTGAGAGGTGTCGTCTGTTATACAAGCCTGTGAGAGGATCACTGACAGAAAGTTCCTGGATCCTCCTGTGGATGATTGTGTTATCCAGTGCTACCGATATCTGGCTTCCCAGATAGTTAAACATCTCTTTTTCGTCATCACTGAACTTCCTGAGCCTCCCTATTGCCAGAACTCCAAGTTTGCTTCCTTTGAATATAAGGGGGATGTATGCAACTTCTTCGGGATGAAATTTCGCATATCCCGTTTCCATCATCTTCCTCATCTTTACCTCGGGGGGACTGATAATGACGCACTTCTCGTCAAGAAGGGCGCGTCCTGGAAAACCTTCTCCTCTTTTCAGGATTGGCAGGTCATGCCTGCATCCGTATTGGACGAGGGGAATGAGATTTTGTCCTTCATCATCATAGAGATAAAGAATCCCGAGTTCGGACTCTGTCACATCAATAACAACGTTAATTATTTTTTCTGTAAGCTCTGTCATGTCAATTGTGGACATGAGCAGTTTTGCTACCTGATAGTGTTTTTTGAGCCTGCTCTCGCGGCGTCTGACACTCCCGGCCATTTCATTAAAGCAGTTTCCCAGTTTCTCAAACTCATCGCCGGTCTTCAGATCTACAACGGTATCCAGTTTACCTTTCTGGAAATTATTCATTGCATGTACCAGAAAATTGAGCGGTCTCGTAATATCGCGATAGATGATGACTGTGATGAGAAGGGCAAATAGAAACGCCACTGATGAGACGGTAATGAGAACTTTTCCGATTGTTGCGGCTACGATCATTGTGATGTTTTTTGCCGGTTTACTCACACCGATAGCCCCGATAACCCTGTTCCTGCTGTCTTTCAACGGTTCAAATGCAGTGATATGGCTTACTTCTTCAATTTTAAGATCTCCATAATAAGGTTTTCCAAGTGAGATTTCTTCCTTAAGCATGGAGGGAATAGACTGCCCTATGATCCACGTTGTGCGCGGCAGAGACGCTGTGGAATGAAGGTAAAACGATTCGAATGATTCCCCGGCAAAGAGGGCCATTTCAACGCCGAACTGGTGATGGATGCTGTTTCCCAGCCATGATTCTCCTGAGAGCAGAACCCCAGCTATGAGAGCACCGGAAATTTTATCTCCGTACCGAACCGGGGAAATAACAAACTGGGCAATGCCGATATCCCTTGTCCTCTTTGCGAGGCTTTCTTCTTCCAGGGCAAGAAACTCCTTTGTGACAAGTTCCGTGGTAACAACGGTCTCCCCAGTTATAAGGGCCCTGGAGAGGGCATCACCGAGTATTATAATATCTCCGATTTTGCCGTTTTTCCTGCCCAGCACTTTCTGATTCTCACTGACAGCAATCAGTATTTCGGCGTGAGTATTCCTTTTTCCCAGATCAAGGAGCAGTTCCTGCAGCCTTCTGCTGTTCCTTGTACGGATGATTTCCTGAACGCCGGGCTCTCCCGATATCTGCTTAAGCACTGCTTCCAGATTTTTTGATCTTTCATCATAGAGCACCTGCGCTCCTTTAAGGTTGGACCTGATGGTGTCCAGCCCTTCATTGAACAGGCTGGTATTAAAGGAAAAATACAGTACAGTTAAGAGAGCAACGACAGGTATCCAGAAGACCAGAGACAGAGCGGCAAGGGTTTTAATCCCTACACTTAATTTTGGACGGGCCAGAATCAATTTTTCCTCCACTCATTCCCCTCGTTATGAATAAATCCACAAGAGACCAGGATGGAATCCCCTGTGTTTCCTTCATTCATTATTTATATACGGCACTCTAGAGAAAAACATTAGGAATGTGTTGAATGTGGGGAAATGCAGGAATGAGTTCAGGACTTGGTCCAGTCGAACCTGAGCCGCTTTCTCTGACGGATGAATTTCTCCGCTGAGAGGGCGGCAATGCACCCATAAGCTGCTGCAATGACGACCTGCCTGACCTCACCGCAGGTAACATCTCCTGCCGCATAAACACCGGGTATGGATGACTCCATTGTCCTGTGTGTTACGACACATGTTTCCTCACTCATGGAAACGGAAGAGTTCATGAAATCAACCACCGGCCTGCTTCCTTGCATATATATAAATACACCGTCCATATCCAGTCTCTGTTCATCTCCGGTTTCCATATTTTTCACGGTAATACCCGTAACCGTTTCCGTCCCTTCGATCGTCAGGACTCTGTGCCCCGGAAAGAGTTTTACTTTTTCATTGGTGAGAGGCGGCTGATCATAGGATATTCCCGGCTTGCGGGATGGAGCTATCAGATACACTGTTTTTGCGAATTCAGTCAGGACATCCACTTCTTTCAGTGCTTCCTCTGAGTAACCGACGATGCACACTGTGAGGTCCCTGTAAAAGGGAGCGTCACAGGTGGCACAATAACTTACCCCTTTGCCGAGGAATTTTTCTTCGCCCGGAATGTCCGCTTTCCTGCCCATTGAACCCGTAGCAATAATAACTGTTTTACCGGAATAGACCTTCTCCATCGCCTGGACTTCTTTCACAGAACTCTCGAGGTTCACA
>CALZGI010000136.1 GCA_945786855.1 Thermodesulfovibrionia bacterium
ATCCAGCATTACCGGTGCAGGGAGAATGTTTTGAGAAGGCCCGTCCTTTCAGGGGGGAAGTCCTATGCCCTGACGGGACATCACGAAATCATGTTTCCGCTGCTGGCGGCCGCGATAATGGAAAAAGTGGAGAAAGCTCACATTTGATAGTCCGAATTTTCGGTCAAAAGAGGGAATGAATAATTTATTAATTTTGCATTTTAAGCATCGCTTCTTGCATTATTAGAATATGAGACCAGTTGTTGACGAAGACCTCTGTATTGCATGCGGGGCCTGCGAAGAGATCTGCCCGAGCGTGTTTCAGGTGATTGATGACAAGTCAAAGGTCATCGATCCTGAAGGATGCGAATTCCAGGACTGCTGTGAGGCTGCAGAAGAAAACTGTCCGGTAGAAGCGATTACGCTTGTGGAAGATGCATAACCATTCATAGAGACGTCCCTGCCAACCCCCTGTTCTGATGGGAAAATCCCTATTGATAATCACAGGTTGTAAATTGACACTTCCCCACGATGACGACTATTATAGGTTCCTATGAGAAGTGTTATTTTTAAATTTATTGCTGTTGTCCTCATCATTGTTCTTGGTATTCTCACCGGCGGTTACTTTGCCCTCATCCAGGGCGTACCGGAAATAGAGGAAATAAAGGGATATATGCCTGCTACCGCTACAAAGGTATTCGCCGATGATGATAAGCTGATCGGCGAATTCAAAGTGGAAAAGGGTGTCTATGCCTCCTTTGATAAGATACCGGAAAATCTTCTGAGGGCCGTCATTTCTGTGGAAGATAACCGGTTCTGGCATCACAAAGGTGTGGACTATATTGCCATTATCAGGGCGCTGTCGAAGGATATACGGGCTGGAAAGATTAAACAGGGCGCAAGTACGATTACGCAGCAGCTCGCAAAGGTTGTTTTTCTGTCGCCTGAAAGGACAGTGATCAGAAAATTAAAAGAAGCGACCCTTGCCTCGAGAATTGAAAATAATCTTACCAAAGAGGAAATAATCGAACTCTATTTGAACAAAATTTACTTTGGCCATGGGGCATATGGTGTTGAAATGGCGGCACGTTCCTATTTCGGCAAATCAGTGTCGGAGATCAATCTTTCGGAAGCGGCCCTTCTGGCAGGCCTGATAAAGGCCCCGAGCAGGTATTCCCCCTACAGTAATCTGGAGAAGGCCAAGCTGCGGCAGAATATTGTTTTGATCAGGATGATGGAGGAAGGGTATATTACGCGGAAGCAGGTGGAGGAGGCCTATGTGCAGCCTCTGTATCTTTCCAGCGTGCGGTATGAGACCTATACCCCAAATTATTTCCTGGAATATATAAGAAAGTATCTGGAAGATAAATATGGTGCGGAGATGGCCTATAAAGGCGGGCTCAAGGTATATACGACACTGAACAAGCGCCTTCAGATTGCGGCGGTGAACTCTCTGAAGCAGGGACTGAAGAATCTGGACAAAAGGCAGGGATTCAGAGGGCCCCTTGACCACAAAGAGATTAACGCTGAAGAAGAACTGAAAAAAGAACTTTCTTTCAAAAAGGTGATCATGAAGAAGGGGGACCTCATGACGGCAACGGTGCTGAAAGTATCTCCTGCGGAAGCGACGGTCAAGACAAGAGACATTATGGGGAAACTCCTTCTCTCTGATGCCAGGTGGGCGAATAAACGCATAGATGCCAGGGGGAAGCTGATAAAGAAATACAGAAAGTCCGATCTCAGAAACATCTTGAAACCGGGAGATATAATAAAGGTAACGGTGAAGGACACGAGCGGCACTAATCCTGTTTTTAAACTTGATCAGGAACCTCTCGTTCAGGGGGCAATTGTCGCTATCGAGCCTTCAACGGGGTACATAAGAGCCATTGTGGGAGGCTATGATTTCAGAAAGAGTGAATTTAACAGGGCAGTGCATGCAAAGAGACAGGCGGGTTCCGGGTTCAAACCCGTAATATATGCAGCTGCCATGGATCATGACTATACGCCCGCCAGCGTAATTATAGATGAACCTATTCTCTACGAAAGTAAAAAATACGGTGATTGGGAGCCGGAAAATTATGACGAAAAATACCACGGAGCAACAAGGCTCAGAGAGGGTCTTGTCCGCTCAAGAAATATTGTGACTGTAAAACTCCTTGAGGAAATTGGTGTGGGAAAGACAATTCAATTTGCCCGATCACTCGGAATTAAAGGACCCTTCCAGCATGATCTCACCCTTGGGCTGGGCAGCTTTAGTGTGAGCCCGCTGGATCTTACATCAGCGTACAGTACCTTTGCACAGGGAGGCGTGCGCATGGATTCTGTTGCAGTGAAATACATTACTGATTCTGAAGGGAATGTCCTCGAGAGTAACATGCCTGAAGGGAAGAGAGTAATGAGCCCGCAGACAGCTTTCCTCACAACGTCAATGCTTGAAGATGTAGTGAAGAATGGGACAGGCTGGCGTGCACGTGCAGTGGGGAGGGCGGTGGCTGGGAAAACGGGAACTACCAATGATTACAGGGATGCCTGGTTTATCGGCTATACACCGGAACTGGTCGCCGGAGTATGGGTCGGTTTTGATGATGTACGGAGCCTGGGAGCGAAAGAGACGGGTTCAAGGGCTGCTGCACCAGTATGGGTATCATTTATGAAAAAGGCGCTTTTGGAGATCTCTCCCTTTGACGGCGGGAAAATTGAGAAAAAGCCATTCCCGGTTCCTGCGGGTATCGTCACTGCCCTGATTGACCCGCTGACAGGCCTTCTTGCAACGAATGACACAGAAAGCATTGTGGAATTTTTTAAGGAAGGGACCGTTCCTACCGTTTACTCCACGGGATTCTACAGGGACTTAATCATGAAACAGAAGGAAGAACTGAGCAGAATCGTAAAGAAAAAAAAGAATAAGAAATAACGCACATAAAAAATGTGATTTAAACGGATGACATATATCTCTCAACTATGTAATTATATTTAAAAGGTTTGAAACGAAAGACAATATTGTGAGGGAGGATAGTATGAAGGTACTGGCTTTGGTAATTATGTTTGTATCCCTGGTTACCGTTTCTTTTTCCTGGGCGAATGAAGCAGCTTTGAAAGAGGCACACTCTCTTTATTATAACGGGGAAAAAGAGGCGGCAATAAAAATGATGGAAGAATATGTGGAGAGCAATCCCGATCCGGGGGTATATTATTTTCTCGGCTATGCCTATTACGAAATGAAAGACATGGACCAGGCCAATGAATACTTCAGGGAATCATTCCGTTTAAAGGATTTCTACAGTCCGATGCCCGATGGGGGAAGTAAGTAGTCAGCCTGGCGGTGCTTCATTGTTGAGTTTTTGGCAGTTCTGATGCAGAGGCAGCGTTACGGATTCACATAGTGCTGCTCATGCTTACCATGCCCGATCCAGTATGGCGTCTTTCCCTTCCTGCATGCAAGATGTTTTTCCCAGCCCTCTCCCCGCTGCTTGCAATCAGAACGGTAATGAGCACCCACACTCCCTTTTCTCTCGAGAGCTGAAGTTGTAATTAAATGCGCAACAGTCAGCATATTGCTCAGTTCAGCTTCTCTCCGGCTTCGGAATGATCCGCTCATAATGAAATCCCACCGGTTCAGCCAGTCCCGTGCCGGTGTAAGGGACTTTGCGCATCTGATGATTCCCACATTGTTCCACATTATCTGCCGCAACGAGCTTCGCATCTTTTCTGTATCGAAAGAACCCGGAGGAGAAGCTTCCCCTTCCGTCTGATGTTTGCCCGTTGATTCCGGGCCAGGCCCTCTTTTATATTCCTGACGAACGAAATGAACGGCTTTTTCCCCTGTCCGCGCTCCAAATACAAGTCCTTCGAGAAGGCTGTTTGAGGCAAGGCGGTTTGCTCCATGGACACCGGTACATGCTACTTCTCCGGCAGCAAAGAGCCCCCGGATGCTTGTTTCACCTTCGAGATTCGTGCTGACGCCTCCCATTATATAGTGGGCCGCAGGGCTTACCGGAATCATTTCTTCGGTGATATCAACATCGTATTGAAGGCAGGTAGAGTAGATCTGCGGGAAACGGTCCTTAACAAACTTTTTATCAAAATGGGTCAGGTCTAGGTATACATGTTTTGATTTTGTCTTTACCATCTCGGACACAATTGCCCGGGTAACGGTGTCTCTGGATGCAAGCTCAGCCATCTCGTGATATCTATGCATAAATCGCTCGCCGCGAATATTTTTCAGGACGGCACCTTCCCCGCGCATGGCTTCGCTGAGCAGAAACTGGGGAGCCCCCGGGGAATAGAGCGTTGTCGGATGAAACTGTACAAATTCCATATCAACGATGAGCGCCCCCGCGCGGTAGGCGATGGCTATTCCATCTCCCGTTGATATCATTGGATTTGTGGTTTTTGAGAAAACCTGTCCCGCTCCGCCGGTAGCGAGTATGACTGCTTTGGCATAAATGCTGAATATTGAATCACCTCTTAAGACCGTTGCTCCGACACATCTGCCGTCTTCAATAATCAGATCCAGGGTAAAGGCAAAATCATAGCGTGTGATGGATGAGTATGTTTGAGCCTTTTTTATGAGTGCTCTCTCAATTTCCTTCCCCGTTGAATCTCCGTGGGAATGGAGTATTCTCCGTCTGGTATGGGCGGCTTCCCTTGTAAATGAGAGCTTGCTTCCGTTCTTGTCAAATTCAGCCCCCCACGAAATAAGCTCCAGAAGATAACGGGGCCCCTCTTCAACCATTACCTTTACAGCATCTTCCTTACAGAGTCCGTCGCCGGCCTTGATCGTATCTTCCAGATGGATACATACCTCATCTTCATCACTCAGGGCAACAGCAATACCACCCTGGGCATACCCTGTAGTGCTTTCGTTGATTTTGTCTTTTGTAAGGACGAGGACACTTCCATTTGATGCCAGTTCAATCCCGGCCCTCAAACCGGCAACACCGCCGCCGATAACAAGGAAATCAACACTCTGGTCGGAAGGCTTCATATTTTATGAATGTTAATGTATTTAGTCCGCTAAGTCAATTTAATCCACTGTTTATTGATTTTTCACGGCCAATATGATATAAAATGATACTCTTTGCTCTTACTGATTCAGGGTAAGGGCTGAGCTTTCCATCGGGAAAGAAACCATCCATAAGGAGAAAGTAGATGAATTATTACGAAAAGATTGTAATCCTCGATCCGAATATTGATGATACCGCTGTCGAAGAAACGGTTCAAAAGATCAAGGATGTGATTGTCAAACAGGGCGGAGAGATCTTTAAGACAGACAACTGGGGCCGCCGAAAATTAGCGTATGAAATGAACAAACACGCTAAAGGGAATTACGTACTCCTTCTCTTTAAAGCCCCCCCCTCAACCATTCTGGAGCTCGAAAAATTAAGTAAAGTGGTTGATGCTATTTTCAAGTTCATGGTTGTAAAGCTTACCCACAAGAAACAGATAGAAGCGGTGACTGCTGTTCCCGCCAAAGCAGCGGAAAAAGAAGCTGCTGCTGAAACAGAAACTGCTGAAACAGAGACTGCTGAGGCAGGTACTGCACCTTCGGAA
>CALZGI010000137.1 GCA_945786855.1 Thermodesulfovibrionia bacterium
AGATGATGAAATCGTTATAATGTGTTGACTCAGTGAGTTGTACAATAGGCAGCTAAATCTTTTATTTTTTTAATTCTATCTGATATACTTCGGCACATAAATAAGAATAAGTGCATAAACTCAGAGGGGAAAAGCCAGGATGGAACGAAGGAAAGCAAGAAGGCTGACAGTAAACTTAAAGGCTGAACGAATTTCATGTATCAAAGATTGCGCGGTTTTTATCGAAAACCTTTCAGAAACAGGGATCCAGATGATTACTGCCCCGGCAAAAAATTCAAAGCTGTTCGTTGCCGGATCGGATCTTGAGTTGAAGCTCAAGACGTCGGAGGGGAAAACAATAAAATTGCAGTGCAATGTTAAATGGTCCTACGATAATTCTACCGAAGATTTGACAAACAGTGTCGGACTGGAAATATTGGATCCTCCCCGGGAATACAGGGAGTTTATCAAAGACCTCCCCAAATAGCATCAATGGGGATCTGTCCCGGGTTGACAGAGATCGTAGAACAGGATAGACTCTACCTATATCGACAAAGCAGTAAGGACCGCTTTAAGCAAGCCTCTTAATTATTTAAGGAATCAATAAAAAGTGAATAAAAGGGACTGCGAACGAATACCGTCCAGCCTGGTAGTCAAATTTCTTCAGAATGAATCAGTCTGCTACGGCATTGTGACGAACCTTTCGGAAAAGGGGATGTGCATAAAATCCGGAATCTGCTTCCCTCTGGATTCTAAGATTAAGTTGCAGATACCCCTGAAGAAGGGTCATCTGAACATTCCTGTCAGGGTCATGCGAATAGACAAGACCGATGACTTCTACGATACAATGGGTGTAGAGTTGATAAAAACAACGAAAAAATATCTTAATATTGTGCAGAGCATTTCCATGGCCCTCGATAGTGTCTGACTCCTTGAATAGTCAATCAAAAAATCATAACTAACTCTATAAGCTCCTTTAGTGTCTTATTCGCCCTGTATTCCTGCCAATGATTCTCTGTTCTTCAGTGAAATCCATACACTATGTGAAATTTGTTACAGTTTCTGTTTTTGAGAATTCATTTTTTATCAATGCTTGAAATTGCTTATAGTATGCATAGTTGCGCAAATATTGAGAAGGGTTTTTTCGATTGATTCGTAAAAAAATAATCAACAACTAGGTGATATACTATAAAGATAATCAAATAAATATACGATAGGAAAGGGAGGGGTTAGATTTTTTATTGCTAATAGGTAGAATCAGTATCTTTGTCATTGAATTGACTTGATAATGAAAGAGGTCATTCACTCTTGTCAGATGGAACAAATAGTTGTAATATGAATCCAAGAGAGGTGGATTGAAAAGAATCTTATAAAATAATCATTATAAATGCGATTAATGATGTGCAGATGGACAGTTGTGGAAAATAATGGAGAGAATCATGAAGGAAACAAAGATTAACTGGATATCGATCATAATCTTTTTTGCGGCAGCACTGTTTGTGCTATCCTCAGGCACTGCCTACCCGGCTTCCACATCAAGAATTGACGAGGGAGACGCATGGCATTACTTCAAAGGTGAAACTGAGCCTCCGCATAAATGGAGTCATTACGGATTTGATGATACAGGCTGGGAAAAAGGCGCTTCAGGAATAGGATATGGGAGAGTTAATATCAGAACTCACCTGAGAGATATGCGGGGCGTGTATTCAAAGATCTACGGCAGACGTGAATTTACCGTGAGAAACCCGGCATTAGTAAACAGTATAAGGATGTCTGTTTTCTGTGACGGCCCCTTTAGTGCATATCTCAATGGCATTGAGATAGTTCGATACACAATACCTCAGGCGCCTTCCGGCCACTCCAGAAAAGCTGTTGCTCAGCCTGAACTGCTGGACCTTTCCGGAGTTATTCACGAGTTGTTACAAGGGAAGAATCTTTTAGCTATTGAGTGCAATAACGATGATATCAACAGTCATGATTTTTCATTCACTCCTTTTTTTGAAGTCATCGAAGAGTAGGATTTATGATCGCGACCGAAAATAGAATAAATAAGAAACGAGCTCCATTCCGGTGGGCTTCTTTATTAATGATACTTATTATACCTTTCATTCTCCTGTGGGCTGTAGTCTCGCCGGTGTATGGCGCAGATGTAAAATACATCATATTGATGGTTGCAGATGGATGGGGCGCGAAACACATCGAGGCGGCGAATGATTATACGAACAGTACTCCTTTTTACCAGACAGATACAGTTAATTGGACATCATATTATATGTCCACCTATCCGGATGGTGGAAGTTATGATCCTACTTTCGCGTGGGGTGATTTCAACTATATGCTTACCAATCCGGTCACAGACAGTGCTGCTGCAGCAACGGCACTTTACTCAGGGGGAAAGACATCAAATTACCGCATCAGTGTTGCGCCGGACCCAGCAGTTGCCTTCCAGTCTATCGGTGAGGATGCGAAAGCCTTAAACATGTCGGTGGGAGCAGTAACAACGGTGCCGGCATCACATGCTACACCGGGTGCATGGGTTGCCCATAATATTAACCGGGGATATACCTATGCAATTGCAGATGAAGGATTTTTCGGTGATCCGAATGTGACATGTGCTACCTATCCGAATTGTAATACGTATACGGAAGAAACTGACTGTGTTGATCTTTTGCCGCCTGGCAATCCTGATGGTATCGATGATAATAACGGGATTGACTGTAAATATTTTGGCCATCATGGTCCGACAACGCCGACCGTAGATGTACTCATTGGTGATGGAAGATCAGGGTATATAAACAGTGCGATGCGAACGAAATTAACGAATGATGGGATTTACGAATTTGTCGATTGCCAGAGTGGATCCATATCGGATTGTGGAGATGCACTCGATACAGCTGCCGGTACTCCGGGCCAATCCGGAGTGACGAAAATGGCAGGATTGTTTGACCTTCGATGGCGTCTTGCTGATGGCAGCGGTATGGATGGTACACCAGCAGCAGAATTAAAGACGCCTACACTTTTGGAAAGCACCCGTGCTGCATTGACTGTGCTCAACAGGGATCCAGAAGGTTTTGTTCTCATGATCGAAGGTGGTGCAGTGGATTGGGGTTCACATGCCAATATTATGGATCAGATGGTCGGCGAAATGATCGGTTTTAATGATACTGTAAATGAAGTTATCAGCTGGGTGGAGGATACCGGTTACTGGCAGGGCAAAAATAATGGCAGCAGCTGGAGCAATACTCTGGTTATTGTAACCGGTGACCATGAGTGCGGTTACTTGACTGCAGGACCAAATACGCTTCCTTCTCAGGCTCTTGGAGAGGTTAGTCCTACAACCCTTACCAAGGAAAAGACATATTCCGGAACGCTTCGGGCAAGCTGGGAGGACAATAATCCCTCAAACAACGCAATAGATTCCGGAGAGACAGTTTACTGGGCATGGAACTCCGGAGGTCACTCCAATAGTCTTATCCCCATTTATACGCGAGGTGAAGGCTCTGGATTGTTTGATGCATGCATAGCTGACAATGATCCAGTTCGTGGTAACTATGTAGACAATACAGATGTTCATAGAGTGATGGAGAGTGCAATAAACGGAATCACTGTAACAGGATCACTCTCAGTTACTCCCAGCCAGTCATTGAACGGAAACCCGGTCAATCTGACATCCATAGTAACTGAAATCAATGCTCTCAATGTCAATTATATGGTTACGCAAGGGGGTGGCTGTCCGGTTCAGACTGATGAATCAATTATATTCAAGAGGGATACGTGGAAATATGACATCGAGAATTCAGGAACGACATGGATGAATTCAGGATATAACGATTCGGCGTGGTCTACAGGTGACGGAATATTTGGTACGGAGCCGAACCTGTCAATCTCTACAGCGATATCCAATACAAATAGCTCAATGTTCTTCAGGAAGACTTTTACGGTATGCGATCCATCGGAGGTAACCGGACTGACGCTGAATGCTCTTTTTGACGACGGTATCGCGGTCTATATCAATGGTACACGGGTTTATATTGAGGGATGGAATGAACCTCTTCCCGATCCTCCTCCATATGATGGTGGAGTTGACACACAACATGAAGCGGTTGGGTATGAAACGAAGGATATCGCTGTTGCTTATGGCCTTTCTAACTTGAGGGCCCTTCTTGTGCCTGGCAGTAATGTCATAGCAGTTGGTGTATACAATGATACACTCCCAAGCTCTGACATAGTGTGGGACGGTGAACTGAATATCAGCCATAACAACACGTTAAATATATTATTTACCGGCGATAGCACAGCCGCGCAGACTGTGATTACTTCGGGTTGGATAGATGGAGTGAAAACCCTGGAAGTCACCGGTGATGATGAAACATGCGATACGGCTTTATCTCCGGGGAGTGATACATTTACGTGGAATATGGGTGATACTGTTGCGCCGGTGTTGATCACAGCAACAGTGGACGGGACGGACCTGGATTTGACGTACGATGAGGCTTTGGATACGGGTTCGACGCCTGCGACGACGGACTTTACGATAGGCACAGACGGTGCAGGGCAAACGGTGAGTACGGTAGTGGTAGCGGGGAGCACGGTGACA
>CALZGI010000138.1 GCA_945786855.1 Thermodesulfovibrionia bacterium
AATACTTCTTTCAGAATGTCCGTAACACGCGCCGCCGGATCTTTTCGAATTTTCTTCTCTTCCTCTGCAACGGTATGGAAAAGACCGTCAATCGATTTTGCCGTTACATATTCATCAATGTCAAAGGGAACCTCATTGACAAAAGGGAGGCTTGTATATTTGTCCATCATTTGCGAGTATAAACGGGTTACGCCAACTTCGTTCATACTGCCTGCAACACTGGGCTTAAATTTTTTAAACAGCCGCTTATAGTTTTTTTCCCTGAAAAAATCTGTCGCAGCAGTATCTCCGCCCTGTAGTATTTTTTTTGCATCGTCAAAACTCATTTTTTTAATGGAATCGATAAAGGCGTCTGTCGCCATGGGGGCGGCCTTTTCGGCGGCCCTGTTCATGCTTGTTTCAAAGGCGTTTACCTGTTCCCCAAAACCGACTTTCTTTAACATATCGGTTGCTTTCTGTATCTTTTCGGGAATAAGTATCTTAATTGCCTCATTTCCCAGATACCCATCAAGCTGTGATACCTGCGTCACCGCATTGTCAGTCCCTACCGACAGCGCCTCTTTCAGGCCTTTAATTATTGTGTCTGTACTCAAACCCTTCTGAGCGTTAAGACCCGCTCCTTTCATTACTTCATCAACGAGCCCCGCGCAGGAGAAGAGTGAAACAACGAACGCGACAGACATGATTATGAGAAATATTCTTTTCAATTGATTTCCTTTCATAAAGTTATTCGGCAACTGTTTAAAAGATATTCGAGATACATGCTCCTGTGATCAATCTTTTTTCTCCAGGACAGCTCGATTGATCATCTCAACTACTCACAGGAATTACAAAGTAAATATCATAAAAAAACAATCATGTCAATAAATTTCAGGAAAGGCACATTTCCCCTGACCTGTAAACTGCTCAGAATAAATGAGACTCATAATTGAAAAACAGGAAGGAAGCAGACTGCAGATATGAAAAAGGGACTTGTAGTCAGTCCCTATCTGTGGAGTGCGATATTGTATGTTCTTTTAACAATATTTTATTTTCTTCTCTGGTGCTTGGTCCGCTTAAGAAGCTTTCTGTGCTTGTGCTTGCTCATCTTCTTCTTGCGCCATTTTACAACATTACCCATCCATTTACCTCCATACTGACAGCTTCAAAATGTTTATTCCTGAAATCGGATATATTATCAAAAAATACACGAAGTTAGTATTATGCATGGAATGGAATATTTTTTCAAATCAGCCCGGAATTATTTATTATCCTGAGATGACATGTATTCCACCGCCTGGTGCATAAATGCTTCGAGTTGTATGTCTGAACATGTCGCTTCAGCTCCGTCATAGGCCACAGCCAGACTTGGAATATCCGAATCCTGCTTCAGTCCTTTTAACAGCGCTCCCACAATTGTCCCCGGCATGCAGCTGAAGGGCATGGCACTGATTATACCAGACGCACCTTTTTTTACATAGTCTACCGCCTTGCCCATGCTTAATACGGCCTCTCCTTCAAATGAATCATGAAGATAGGGTGAGGCATTCTTAAGAATCTCTCTTGTAGAAGGCTCGCTGAGCGTCTCGAGAAAGCCTTCAAAGGGTTTTGAGAAGTCATGCTCTACCCTGTTCTGCACGTACCGTGTGATTATGTTTCTTACAATATCTTTCACCGTTTTGCTCGAAATGCCCTTATTTCGAACCCCTGCAAATGACTTCCGAAGTCCCATCAGGTTTATGTAGTAAACCCATTCCTCAATCGGTGCAAGCCAGACCCTGCCCCCATGAGATTCAATTTTCCTTATAATGTCTTCATTTGCAAAGGAATTGTGTCTCACGAAAATCTCTCCGATTATGCCGATGAGCGGTCTCTTCTCGTTCCTTTTCGGTATTTCTGAGAAAGATCTGCGCACCTCACTCAGGAACTGAGGCATCGTACCGTTGCTGGATTGCAGCACCGTCCCTATCTTTGAAAGATAATCTCCGTACAACCGGTCTGTCTCTCCTTCATTGACTTCGAAGGGCCTCGTTTCATGGAGGCATTTGAGAAGAAGGTCTATTGACACAATTCCCCGCCACGCCTGTTTTGTAAAATCTTTGCCCACCATTCCGAGTTCACTGAAAAAAGATTCATTCTGATTGGGTGCATAAATCGGAACCCGGTTCATTCCCAGATCATCGAGAACAAGCCTGTGCAATACATTGTATTGGCCGAAACGACAGGGACCCGCACCGGAAGGCATAAAGAAAGCAGCCGTGTCAGGATTAAATCCTGGAGTCATGACTTTCTTCACCATGTCTCCCGTTGTAATGGCACAGGGGTAACATTCTTTCCCTGACACAAATCGTCTTCCAATCTTCACTGATTCCGTGGTTGGGATATCCATCACTTCAGCATCCAGACCGCAGGAATGGAAAGCAGCCGCCATGCCAAAGGCATGATCGGACATTCTCGGTATATAAATCTCTTTGCTGACCCTTCCCTTTTTCAAAACTGAAGGCATGGACCTTACCGTTTTTCTTTCTTCAACACTTTTTCTGCCTCTGATGCTGTCCAGAAATGCTTCACACCGTGTAATAACCCCTGCATCTGCACTGTGTTCATCAATTTCGATCTGGAGAAAGGGTTTCCTGTCCATAGTCTTGTCAAAATAACGCTGTATGAACGAGTCCGGACCACAGGCGAAGTTACCTATATAGAGAGCAAACAACTTCGGGTTATTCTTTATTATCTCAGCAGCTCTGAGGATATTCTGGCCCGACCGCCAGTACATGTTCGTCCATTTATCGGAAATATCAATTGCTTCAAGCGGAAGATAATCCATTGGCAGTGAAAAGACACCCAGACCTGCAAGCTTCTTTGGAATTTCGAGGTTTATTCCGGAATCAAACGCATTATAAGCACGGCCCACTATGACAACTGTCCTGTCCGGAATATTTATCAGAATTTCTCTCCCCCGTCTTTTCAGCGTGAGATAAAACTCTTTCTGGGCTTTTTCCGCCTTTGTCAATGCATTCCTGATCGATGATTTTGAAACATGAAAGGGCTTCATTTCATCGTATAACTGCTTTATGAGAAACCCTCTTCCACGCACCAGATTTATGACTGGTTTTAAAAGACGGGTATTCCCGAAAACAATCCGGGCAATATAAGGCATGGTCTGAGCATAGGGACAGGCATAACTCCCCACTTTTCCAGTGTCAGAACTGAAGTTAATAAAGCTCGGAAGAAACACCCCGTCGACCCCTCTATCGATCAACTCTTTTATATGCCCGTGAGCAACCTTATGGGGGAAACAGCTTTCGGAGAGAATGTTTTCCACGCCCTTATTCACAATCTGCCTGCTGGTCCTGCCCGACAGTTCAACTTCAAATCCCAGTTCCCACAACAGAGTGGTCCAGAACGGCAGAAAATCATGAAAGAAAAAAATCATCGGGATTCCTATACGGCGGCGACGGCGTCCGTTGTCCGATATCCCGGTACTGTTCTGAGTCGTCCTTCCTCCGATATATTCCTGCAGGTATTGTTCGTGAGCTTTGTGAAGGAGTCCTTCGCGCTCGGCAAAGAGGTCCGGAAATTCATGTTCAATGACATTCGTTCTTCTCTTTACATCATATTTCTCACACCTGCTGCCGTAATACAGCGGCTCCTGTTCCCCTTCAATCTGAACCCGGTTAATCTCACACAGGTTGTCACATCCTTTACACTCGAATGATTTAATCCTGTAGTTTCTTTTTGAAAGGTCAAAACCCTTGAAAGAGCTTTCAGCTTTCAGCTCACAGCTGTCAGCCAAAGACTCTGTGCCGCTGACCGCTTCCTTTCGAGTATTCATATGTTCCCTTGCAATAAGCGCCATGCCGATTGCACCGGTCACATCGTGATGGGGCGGCACAATGACATTCTTGTCAAGGTACTGTTCAAATGCAGCGACTACAGATTTGTTAAATGCAACGCCGCCCTGGAAGAATATTTTTTCACCGATGATTCTGCTTCCCACCACCCTGTTGACGTAGTTCTGAACTATTGAATATGCAAGTCCCGCTACGAGGTCCTCCTTGGGAGCTCCCCGCTGCTGCTTTGAGAGGAGAGAATTTTCCATAAACACTGTGCATCGTTCCCCAAGCGAGCACGGACTCTGCGAGTGAAAGGCAAGATCGCCGAATTCCCTCTTAACTGATATATCGAGTTTCTCGGCCTGTTCTTCAAGAAAAGATCCCGTTCCCGCAGCACATGCCTTGTTCATTTCAAAGTCAACAATAATTCCATCTCTTATGGAGATATACTTTGAATCCTGTCCGCCTATTTCGAGAATTGTATCCACATCGGGGGCTATTTCCGAAGCAGCCCGGGCCTGGGCTGTGATTTCATTTTTCACCACATCTGCACCGACAAAATCAGCAATCATGTATCGTCCCGAACCTGTTGTGCCGACACCGCAGATCTTTACCCTGTTTCCTGCCTCACTTCCAATTTCATCGAGCCCTTTCTTTACTGCTTCAATAGGTCTTCCCGCTGTCATAAGATATCGCTTGGCAAGAAGCCTCCCCTCTTCATCGATGAGGGCAAGATTTGTGCTGATTGATCCAATGTCTATCCCAAGATAGGCGTTGATCCTCTCCGTCCCCTCAGGTTGATACAGGGAATATGAAACTTTGTGCCGTTTATCAAACTCACTGCTGTCCACACACAAAGGCATGAGTCCTGCGCCCTTATCTTTCATCGTTGAGATGAATGCTTCCAGCTTTTCAATTTCGAAGGGCGACTGGATTCCCTGCTCCATATCTTTCAGGGCAGCTCCTATTGCCGTCATTACGTCAAAGTGTTCAGGAATAACAAGTTCATCTTCGGACAGGACTTCCTGAAAGGCCCTTATTACTCCCCCGTTGGAAGCCACCCCTCCCTGAAAGCTGATCGGTCCGGGAAGGTCCATATTTTTACAGATGCTTCCTTTGAAATTTCTGGCCACAGCAAAGCAGAGCCCCGCAACAATGTCCTCCACCGGCGTGGCTATCTGCTGCAGATGGATCATGTCAGATTTTGCAAATACGCTGCACCGTCCGGCTATGCGCGGTGGTTTTTCAGAATTCAGGGCAATTGCACTGAATTCTTCAATAGTAAGAAAAAGCCGTTCAGCCTGCTGATCGAGGAAGGATCCCGTCCCTGCAGCACAGACAGAATTCATGGAAAATTCCTTGACCATTCCATTGTCGAGAAGAATCAGCTTGGAATCCTCCCCTCCCATTTCGATAACTGTCTTTACCCGGGGACAGAGTTTTTTCGTAGAATAACTGAGAGCGACAACTTCATTGACCGGTTTAATTCCAAAAGCATGTGCGATATATTTTCCCGCGGAACCGACAATGCTCAGAGAGGAGTCGGAAGGTAATTTCTTCAGCATCTCGTGGGCGACACGCACAGGGTTTCCCCTGTGCCGCACATATTCAGTTTTCAGAATAGTGCCCTGCTCATCAAGGACAGCATACTTTACACTTACAGAACCGGCATCAAGTCCGATATGGCGCTTCATCTTTCCTGGCATTTACTTATTCACTGTCTTGCGGAGTCTTTTTTCAACGGACAGCACTTTTGTATCAATCATTTTCCGATGGCTTTTCCTGTCATCAATCTTGATTGATGTGACAACCCGTTCCCCATTCCTCATGACTGCCTGATGACATTTCTTAATCAATGCCATGAGATCATCCCAGCTTCCTTCAACAACAGTACCCATTGGGTTCAACTTATAGGGCAGGCCACTATTATTGACAATCTTCAGCACCTTTGCAACATCATCTCCAACGCTGGGACCTTTCCCGAGGGGAACGATACTAAACTCTACAAGCATGATATTACTCCTTTTTATGGAACAATTTTTACAGTACTATCTGTTGTGCAGCCTTTCAAATCCGATCACCTTCCACTCATAGGGTGATTTCTCCAGGAATACTTTTATATCCTCATTGCTCCCTGCATCTCCAATAAAATATGTCCTGTCAATTCCCTCTGATGCTATCACACTCGCTTTGAGATCTGCTTCAGCCTGCTTTCCTTCAATACTAATATTCATGATATCAGATGTAATGTCGAAATCATCAAACCGCTCAAAGATGCGTTCTACCCTCTTTTTAAGTTGCAGATAGCTGCCTCCGTGAGGCCCCTTAAAATTAAATGAAATATGCTCCATCAGTTGGTCAGCATTTTCATTTACTACAGAATCCCCGCAGTCCCGGATAATTTTTTTTATTCGCTTTCTGTCCGAAGGGTAAAAGGCGAAGACAAGCATAACGGTCAGAGAAATTACGGTAAATATCAGGTAGCGATTACGGCTCATATTTACTATTTACCGATGTTCATTGACGTACATTCGGGAAAAAAAAGATTATATGAATCCTGAGCGAGTTTCAAATCAACCTTCTTTTTTCGCCTCTTCTTTTTCATCAATGAGCTTCTGGGCAATATGAGACGGGACTTCTTCATAGTGAGAAGATTCCATAGTATACATACCCTGCCCGCTGGTAAGGGAATTCAGCTGGTTCGCGTACGTCAGCATCTCGGCCATGGGAACCTGGGCATTTACTTTCTGAGCTCCCCCGGCCATGGAATCAACACCCTGGACCTTGCCCCGTTTTGCATTGAGATCTCCTATGACGTTCCCGAGAAACTCTTCAGGTGTATTTACTTCCACATTCACTATCGGCTCCAGGATAACTGCCTTTGCAGTCTGAACAGCCTTCTGGAGTCCCATTGAACCGGCTATCTTAAAGGCCATTTCCGAAGAGTCAACATTGTGATATGATCCGTCGTAGAGCGTGGCTTTCATGTCAACGACGGGGTATCCGGCAATCAGTCCTTCTTTCATTTTCTCAACTATACCCTTTTCAACTGCAGGGATATACTGCCTCGGGATTGCACCGCCCACTATTTGATTGACAAATTCAAAACCGCCTCCTCTCGTAAGAGGTTCTATTTTGATCCAGCAATCTCCGAACTGTCCCCTTCCACCGGACTGTTTCTTGTATTTACCCTGTGCGCTTGAAGATGCCCTGATCGTTTCTCTGTACGCTATTTTTGGCGTTTTCATTATTACCTCAACGCCAAACTTCCTCTTGAGTTTTTCAAGGGTCACTTCCAGGTGCATCTGGCCCATTCCCCCGAGTATCATCTCCTTTGATTCCATATCTCTGTGGAACTTCAGTGACGGGTCCTCTTCGAGCAGTCTCTGGAGACCGGAACTGACTTTTTCCTCATCACCTCTCGACTTCGGATCAAGAGCATAGGAAATCATCGGATCAATAAACTGGACCGGTGGAAAGAGAACGGGATGTGCAGCGTCACACATCGTATCACCTGTCTGTGCGTCCTTCAGCTTCGCAACTGCCACTATTTCTCCGGGGCCGACCTCTTTGACAGGCGTCTGTTTGTTTCCCAACAGATAAAACATGTTCCCCATTCTCTCTTTGCTGTCGCGGGTGGCGTTAAAAAGGGCGCTGTCTGATTTTACGGTCCCGGAAAAAACTCTGAAGATGGTCAGTTTTCCGGCAAAGGGATCTGCAAGGGTTTTGAATACCCTGAGTGAAACAGGAGCACCGGGCTCAGGATTGCGGACAACTTCATCACCGTTCTTGGGGTTCGTTCCTTTCACAGGGGTCTTCGCTGCCTTTGCAGCCGGTGAAGGAAGACAGAAAAGGATTGTATCCAGAAGCTGCTGGACTCCAATATTCTCTGTGGCAGAACCGCACACCAATGGAACGAAGGCCCTTGAAAGCGTCCCCTGCATAATTCCCTCGTGAATTTCTTCTTCTGTCAGATCTGATCCTTCGAGATACTTTTCCAGAAGTGTATCATCTGATTCGGCTACTTTTTCGATCAACTGTCTGTGGTAATCTTCAGCTTCTTCTTTCAATGATTCGGGAATTTCGCCTTCCACCGGGCTTCCGCTTTTAAAGGTAACAGCCTTCATTTTCAAAAGGTCAATAATTCCTTCAAAGCTGCTCTCAGCGCCCATCGGGATATTCAGGGGAACCGCAGTCATTCCGAATGACTGCTCTATGCCCTCCAGGGCATTCTGAAAATTGGCATTTTCTCTGTCCATTTTATTCAGAAAAATTACTCTCGGTATCTCATAGTCATCAGCATACTGCCACACCTTTACCGTTTCCGCCTTTACCCCTACCCGGGCACCGACAACGACAACCGCCCCGTCCACTGCACTGAGGCAGCATTTTGTGTCTTCCAGGAAATTGATGAATCCCGGAGTATCCACCAGATTCAGCCTGTGCCCCTTCCAGTCAGAGCAGGCCAGAGACGAGGAAAGCGAGTTCTTGCGATGCATCTCCTCAGGTTCAAAATCAGTTACGGTGTTGCCTTCTTCGATTGTACCCAGCCTTCCCGTCGCCTTTGCATCAAAAAGAACAGCTTCCACGAGCGATGTCTTCCCTGCACCGCCACCGGCAATTACTGCAACATTCCTGATCTTCTCAACATCAAAACCCATAGCTCGAACCTCCCTCTTTATAAATTCAATATTCTCCGTTTTAAATATTAGTGAATTATTTCCTCGATGACCGGTTTATAGTCACTCTTTGATTTATACTTTCTGAGCCAGAGCCCGACCCCTGCAAAGGACAGTATCAACGATGAAAACCCCGTTATGGCAGCTACCAGGTCTGAGTTCAATTCTGGAACATGCTCTTCACCAAGTTCTTTGCCGACCATTGCCCCGGCAATAAAAAAAACAAGGGGCAAACCGTATGCAAGGACAGCCCCCTTCAGATACTCCTGGGGAGCCATCAGTACCCTTACCCTTTGACCTTCTCGTGCATGGACCGGATTTGAAGCCTCTATTTCCATGCCCTCCTGAGTCGATTCACATGCTCCGTCAGATGAACACCCTTCGCAGGCAGTTTTTCTGGGAACGAGCACTCGTGCCATAGTACCGTCAATTCTGATAACTGTGCCTGTTTCTTCAACCATAAAAAATAGCCTTCGGCTATGAGCTGTCAGCGCTCAGCAATCAGCTTACAGAAAAAAATTATTAAGCTGATCGCTTTCCCTCACCCTCTCAATAACTTATATTCAATGCTGTCCACCAGGGCCTGCCATGAGGCTTCAATTATATTTTCAGACACTCCCACAGTTCCCCATTTGTGCTTGCCGTCTCCTGATTCAACTAATACCCGGACATTCGTCGAAGTTCCCTTGCCTGCCGTAAGCACGCGAACTTTGTAATCAATAAGTGAAACTTGCCTGAGCTGTGGATAAATTGTTTCAAGAGCTTTTCTCAAGGCATTGTCCAGCGCATTGACAGGACCTTCACCGTCAGCCGCCGTGTGTTCAACACCCTTCGGCGTCCTTATCATAATGGTTGCCTCACTGATCGGATTCTCTCCCTCTCTTCTCTTTGAAACTATTACCCTGAACCCTATCAGATCAAAAAATTTCCGGTGAAGACCAAAGGCCTTTTTCATCAGGAGTTCAAGGGAAGCCTCGGCCCCTTCAAACTGAAAACCCTGATTTTCCAGGCGCTTTAACTCCCTGACCACCTCTAACACTTTAGGGGAATCAGGGTCGATCTTTAACTTAAAATCACTGATCTTTCTGATTATATTGCTTTTACCGCTCAGGTCAGATACCAGGACCCTTTGATAATTCCCGACGAGCTCTGGCCTGATATGTTCATAGGTTTCGGGGTGCCTCAGAATTGCACTTACATGAATACCGCCCTTGTGTGCAAAGGAACTGTCCCCTACGTAAGGCTGCCTCTTAAAATGCCGGAGGTTGGATATCTCTGATACAAACCTCGAAACATCTTTAAGTTTTTTTAATTTACCTGCGCTTATGCAATTTCGTTTAAGTTTTAACTTTAAGCCCGGGATCACAGAAATCAGGTTGGCATTCCCACACCGTTCACCCAGTCCGTTTATTGTACCCTGGACATGTGAGGCGCCGTTCTCGACAGCAATGAGTGAGTTGGCGACTGCACATTCAGAATCATTATGGGCATGAATACCGACAGGAGTCTTAAACCTGCGGACCATATCTTTTACTATTTCCCCAACCTCTCCCGGCATGGTGCCCCCGTTTGTATCACAGAGGATCAAGCATTCCGCTCCTGCCGATTCTGCCGCTTCAAGAGTTTTCAGTGCGTATTCAGGATTTGCCCGGTAACCGTCAAAGAAATGTTCTGCATCGTAGAATACACTGGAGACTCTCTTTTTCAGATAGGCAACTGTGTCGTAAATCAAATCAAGATTCCGCTGCTGAGAAATGCGCAGGGCTTCCTTCACGTGAAAATCCCATGTTTTTCCGAAGATAGTGACAATAGGAGTCTTCGCCGCAAGAAGTGCCCTGATACTCGGGTCCTTGCCGACCGGGAGAGATGCCCTGTGTGTGGCACCGAATGCGGTCAGTCTGGAGTTCCTGAGACTGATTTTTTTAGCCTGTTCGAAAAATCCGGCATCTTTCGGATTTGCTCCGGGCCATCCCCCTTCAATATAATGAATTCCAAACTCATCGAGTTTGACCAGAATTCTCAATTTATCTTCAACAGAAAAAGAGACATCCTCAGACTGGGACCCGTCCCTCAGGGTGGTGTCATATATTTCAACTTTTCTCATAGTATCAGACCTTCAGCCAACATATGCGAAGATGCAAGCACCAAAGTAAACACAAGTTCTTCGCTTCTGCCTTTATACCTTCGCAAGGTTAAAGGAATCATGAAGGGCCTTGACTGCGTCTTCCATCTGAGATACATCGACAACGCAGGATATCTTAATCTCGGAGGTACTGATCATCATGATGTTTATACCTGCCCTTGAAAGAGTTTCAAACATTTGCGCCGCAACACCAAAGTGAGACTGCATACCGACACCGACAATAGACACCTTGGCAACATCACTGTTGATACTGACGCCTTTGCTCCCCAGTTCTTCAGATATCTTTTTTGTAATGTCAAAGGCCTTTTTTTCGTCCTTCTTTGAAACAGTGAATGACATATCAGTAGCATGATCGTCACTGCTGATATTCTGGACAATCATATCGACGTTGATATTGGCCTTTGCGACAGCTTCAAAAATCACCGCTGCTATTCCCGGCCTGTCGGGCACCCTCATCAGGGTTATCCTCGTCTGGTTTCTGTCATGGGTAATTCCTGTGATGACGACTTTTTCCATTGCTCCATCCTCCTTGGTAACGAGCGTTCCGGGTCTCTCGTTAAAACTCGAACGAACTACCAGCGGTACATTATACTTCTTCGCAAATTCAACTGAACGCCCGTGCAGGACCTTTGCCCCGAGACTGGCCATCTCAAGCATCTCATCATAGGAGACCCTGTCCATTTTTCTGGCGTCCGGAACTATTCTGGGATCTGCAGTAAATACTCCCTCCACATCGGTGTATATTTCACAGACATCTGCCTTTAATGCCGCAGCAATCGCGACGGCTGTCGTGTCTGATCCGCCCCTGCCGAGAGTTGTGACATCGGAGAGTTCATTAATCCCCTGAAATCCCGCCACAACGGGGACCTTCCCTTCGTTCAGAGCTGTTTTCAGCCTGCTTGCCTCAATGTCTTCGATCAGCGCCTTTGTGTGAGAACTGTCGGTCCGGATTCCAACCTGCCTGCCCGTAAAACTCATTGAAGGGCACCCTGTCTCCTGCAGTGCCATTGCAGTAAGGGCACTGGTTATCCTTTCACCGGAAGAGAGCAGGAGATCCATTTCTCTTTCGTCAGGAGTTTCGGTGATATCTTTTGCAAATCCTTCGAATTTGTCGGTCTCGCCGGCCATGGCCGAAACAACAACAATGACCTGATTACCATTTTTCGCTATAGACGCTACTCTTTCAGCTACAGCTTTGATTCGCCTGGTATCCGCAACTGATGTTCCGCCATACTTTTGAACAATTAACGACATTTCAACTCCCACACTTCCAGTATTTCTGATTCATGAATTATGAATCCACTATTCTACAATGTCAAAGGGCAAAGCTCAAATACCAAATCAAATCCAGAGTAAAATTACATAAAATTGAGACATTTAACCCGGAAAATGCATGTGGAATAATGTAGATGTTGGAAAATTATTTATTTTTCGATTCCTTAAACGCAACTTCAACTATCGAGCGTACGCATTTTCACTCACAGCCATATTCACAATCTTCTTATAAATTCATCGAGTTAAATAAATTATTTTTCAATGTCTGCATTATTCGGGTTTACCATGAACATATATTTGTTATTTAGATTTTGACATTTACAACTCATTTCCCCTTGATAAAGTAATCCATCAAAGTATATCCCTTTTCAAACTTCATGGCGCTTTTCATCCGGCATATATTTTCGGAATATGAACGGGCCTGTGATTTTTTTTCTGCACTGCTGACGGGCCATGAGTACATTGCAAAAGGCACCGGATCTGCAGTGTGCGTTTTCACACTGATGGGAGTGAAGTGATCAGGCATGAGCAGTATTCTGAATTCGCCGAACTGTTCAGCCCCTTTCAGGACAGGACCCACGATTTTTAAATCAAAATCTTCGATTGCCTGAATCTTGTCTTTCACGTTTCCGCTGTGCCCCGCTTCATCAGGTGCTTCCACATGCACATAGACAAAATCACAGCTCTTGAGGGACTTTAAAGCTGCATCGGCCTTGCCCTTGTAATTCGTGTCGATATATCCTGTGGCGCCCTTTACATCCAACACATCAAACCCCGCGCAGAGACCGAGCCCTTTCGTAAGATCAACTGCGGATATCAGGGCCCCCTTCAGTCCAAACCTGGTTTTGAATTTCGGAATCTCGAGTTTTTTCCCCTGCCCCCAAAGCCATATACTGTTTGCGGGAAGCAGGTTTTTCCGGACCCTCGACCTGTTTACTGAATGTTCTGACAGGATATCACAGGATTTCCTCATCAAATCATATAAAACTTCACTGCCCTTCCCTTTCGGGAGGTATTCTTTGACCTTCCTTCCTGAAATATCATGAGGCGGTGTACACTGAATTTTTTCTTTGCCATTCTTCCACACCATAAGATGTCGGTAGCTTACACCGGGATAAAAAGTAATGTCCTTTCTTCCCAGTTTTCCCTCGATATACTGAATCAGCCGCTTTGCCTCCGGCGTTGTAATATGACCTGCGCTGAAATCTTTCATGGCAGCACTGTCAATACCACCGCCACGCGTCCCCTGCACATTCACAAGATTGCATCGATAGGCAATATCGCGCGGGCCAAGTTTTATTCCCCTGTATTCAGCTTCAATAGGGGCCCTTCCGCTGTAGTATTTTGAAGGGTTGTAACCGAGGATTGCGAGATTTGCTACATCTGAACCGGGCTCATATCCGGCAGGTACAGTCCTTGCCCATCCAACACGGCCTTCACGCGCTATTTTATCCATATTCGGTGTGCGGGCTTTCTGAAGACAGGTTCTGTTTCCGAGGGAACGGATGGGCCTTCCCGCCATACCATCACCGATAAGTACAATGTATTTCATTGAACACTGCTTCCTTTTAATCATGCGCCGCATATGGTGCAAGTAGTTATATCACTTGATAAAACAACGAATTATATTAACTTTTCTTATTATGAAAAGTGAAGTAATAAAGCGGCCGGGACATTCTATTGAAGGAAGTTGCTATGCAGATAGTCATCTTTCATTTCAGCAAGCATCTTATGTTGACAAGTCGTATCCGGAGTTGGCAGAACTGAATAGTACCGAACCTGCGTGAAATCCTCTAACTGTGATGATAGTACAGAAAGACTTCATTGGCAAGTATGCGCCGCCAGGAGAAAATAAAGACCCTATTTCAGAATCCTGGAGCCGGGATGTTTGCTGTACCACTTGCCCCAGGTGGTGTCTCTGGAAGGGATCTTCGGGAGCCATCGATTGAAGTATTTTCCCTGAATGCCTTTCAGTCCCTTCCTGTAAGGATACCAGAGGGTTTCCGTTTCCCTGTCATAGAGGACAAAGGTATTGTCGTATGTCCATCCTGATGGAACAATTGTAAGAGTCCTTCCATCTATTCCGCGGCTGTACACAGCCGCCAGATCGGCCAGTGGTCAGTAGCCTACTGAAACCGGCTTTTCTCCAAGCATGCTGTTCGATATCTCGTGGCGGCTTAACCTTCTGACTGAATAAGCTCTGGAATCCACACCTTCCTCGATGCCTATAACGCGCATACCTGATACTATATTGGGATCGCCATCGGTCAGCCCTGAATCGTCAAGCGGGATGAAAGCATTTTTCCCAAGTCCATATTGAAACTTCTCAGGTTCAAACCCGAGGGTCACTGCCTGCGTTACGTCCCATTTATCACCTGTTCTATCATAAATATACGTCTTTCCATCTTCTTGCTTCACGTTCGAGAATGCGTCTTTATCCACCACGACACATCCGACCATGGCTATCAGGGAGATAACGAGAACTGTCCTTAACATGTTTATTCCTCTTATTCGAATAACGTATTTGTTACATTCATTGTACGACAGATATGATTTTATATGATGTAAGCTTCCTTACACTTACTTGATTGTTTCATCAGTCATAGATAAACTTCTTTCCTGCTGATGATTTATATCTGTTATCCAGTGCGATCAATAAAGTCAGGGAGGTCAGATTGTTGAGATCATCTAAGAGTCAATAATTCCTTACAACTCTGAAACTGAGGATTGCCAGTTTCAATCAATTAGAATCTGCACTCTTCAATATTATTCTATCAATGAAGATTTCAACAGGAGCGGAATAATACAAAAAAACATTGCCGACTACTTAAATTTTTGGTTAAATTAAATAAGGTATGAAGCGGTATTTATTTAAATGCAGGGAGAACCATGGAGGAGAATATTATGCGTAATTTATGCTCACTAGCGCTTGTCCTGTTAATTTTCTTTCCAAATACAGTTCCGGCAGAAAGCCCGAGTATTAAGTGTGAAGTACCTTATGATGACGGGTATGACAAAGGAGTCTATAACGGAGAGTGCCTAAACGGAATGCCCCACGGGCAGGGCAGGATCGAATACGATAAAGGCCATCGCTTTAAAGGAGAGTTCAGGGACGGCAAAATCAACGGTGAAGGAACATACCTAGAGTCCAACAGCAACCGGTATGAAGGCGAATGGCTTGACAATATGGCGCACGGGCAGGGGATATTCACCTCTCATGATGGTTCCAGGTATGAAGGGAGCTTCCTCAACAGTAGAATTAATGGGCAGGGCACATTCACATGGCCGAACGGCGACCGGTATGAAGGCAGTTTTATAAATGATATGAGGACGGGGAAAGGCACATTCACATGGCCTGGCGGTGAACGGTACAGCGGAGATTTCAGGGACAATAAGAGACACGGGCAGGGGACATATTCGTGGGCAGATAACAGCCGGTATGAAGGCAGCTGGCTGAACGATCAAAAGCATGGACAGGGAACGTATTATGGGACCGATGGTTCCAGGTATGAAGGAGGCTGGCTTAACGATCAAAAAAATGGAAAGGGAACAAAATTTGAGGCCAACGGTAAAAAACATATGGGCATATTCAGGAATGACCAATTGTGGGACGGGACCATTGTTTTCAGTAATGGAAAAACCTGCCGTGTAGTCGAAGCGAAACCTGTATGGTCAAATTGTTCTGATCTGGGCCAATGAATTTTCAGGCTCATTCATTATGAATTTATAAATAGGCGGAATTAATTAAACATGCTACCAGTTGATTTAAAACTTAATGAACGTCAACAATCAAGCGTGGGGGAGTCTGGGATAACTTGCAGTTTTCAAACGGTTATTAATAAATGATTGAAGATTTAAACCTGTTATTCGCAGATGTTACTCTTGCCTCAACTGCAAATAATATCTAATTATGAATGATTCACAATGATTCTGAATTTGTGGATTTATCTAAATTGTCAATAATCTGAATAGAGTTGAAATTGGAGGATAACACCTATAAAGGTTGTTTATTAATGTTGCCGAGAGTTGATAATTATTGGTTGAAATAAAGCATTCAAGCAAGAATAATTTATATTGAGGCAAATATTCTTAAAAAGGAGGCATGAATAAAAAATACATCATGCCTTCTTATTACGATATTCCAAAGTTACTCTATTACAAATCCTGCTTCACACATTGGTTCTATCATGTACTCTGAATCGTCTCCCGAGACCATAGTGATATTGTACGTTCCCACTGCAGTGTAGTTCCTGGTTTTCAGATTGAATTGCCATTTCAAATCATCGGTGAAGACAAACTGATTGCCCTCGGTCCCCTGCCCGGCAGGAAGTGCATCATTCGTAACATCCACAGGGTCTCCTCTTATGCCGGAATCGTAAAGAACCTGAAGTACAGGGAGAGCTGCAATATCAGAATCTGTGACGATGTTGCCTGCGCCATCCAGAAGTTGAGCTTTAAGCGGCAGCACTCTGTTTTTCTTTAGGGTCACTGGACCGCTGGCCAATGGCGGTTCAAAACCCACACAACTAATTGGTTCGGAAACGACGGCGAGTCCGGGACGAACGGCAACGGCGTAGAAGCCATAGCCCTTAGTGTTTCTGTCCTGGCGGCCATCGTTTCTATTGAAGAGCCACGCAGCGCCCGTAGTGGGGGCATACTCCGTACCCGACCAGTAAAGGTGCGCCACCAGATTCTGGAAGTCACCTGGTGTTGATGTTGTCACTCCGTCAACGTTATACAGGTGCCCCATCTCGCTTCCGGTGCAGTTTAAACCAGCGCCCTGGAGCGGAAAGCTATCGCCAGGAGTATAATGTGAGCTACAACTTGAATCAGGCTGGGTCGTTGTCGGCAGCCGCCAGTCGTCATACGTATTGCTCCCGAAAGTCACAGTTAACCCAGACGCCCAGGCCACCTGGTTCGCCCAATTAGTAGGAGAATTCGAAAAATCATACCATGTGATATCAAAGTCAGTATCATAGATAAGGTTGTACGTCCCATGTACGGATGTGCCTTGACCAAGGAGATTAAGAGCCGCATGTGCCTGCATGGAAAACCCCAGGATCATCGCCATGATACCTGCTAACATAATTAATTTTTTCATCTTATCCATCTCCTTCCTTTAATGAGATTTTGAAACAAAACAGCCAACCCTGCGAAACGCATATCCTTCGGCAGCCCGGACATAT
>CALZGI010000139.1 GCA_945786855.1 Thermodesulfovibrionia bacterium
GAGAGGTGCGAAGTTACAATCTTGCCAATAGTGTGAGCATAGTCCTCGCAGAGGCAAGTTTGAAGGCCGGACTGTTTGAATAGTGCTAAAGTCCGGAAGATCGTCAGTATATTTTAAGTTATCTTTTAACTGACGCGCTGTTCATTCTGGTGCCCGAGGCCGGAATCGAACCGGCACAGCCAAAAGACCGAGGGATTTTAAGTCCCTTGCGTCTACCAAATTCCGCCACTCGGGCATTGCACCTATAGTGATTTTAAAAATTCTTTTCCTGAACCCGATTTTAAATATTTCTCTCTTTTCCTGGCTTCAACTCTTGTAGCATACTCTTCAGTTAATATCGTCTCAAATGGTGCATACGCACGAGTTGTTCTTTCTCTCATATCATTATGTTCAGCGATCCTGCGTGCCGGATTGTTCGTTAATCCCACATATATATAAGTTCGATTGATGCTCCTTACAGCATATGTATAATACATTTCCCCTTGCGCCTGCCTGCCGGCAGGCAGGTCTACCAAATTCCGCCACTCGGGCATGAAAGTGCAAAAGTGTGTAAGTGCCTTGGTTCAAAAGCAAAAAATTAATTAATCAACTTACGTGCTTTCACGCTTAACCGCTTTCGAACTCGAATATTATACAACAACAGTAGCAGAAAGTGACTCACTATACAGAAAAATTAGCGCCAGTGCCAGCCATTGACGCCCAAACCTCTTCCATCAACTGCCAAAGCTCCTGCATAGCCAAATCCAGGATATAGGTCATGCAATTCCCAGCAGTCTGCCTTATCTGGAGCACGGTTCAATTTCAACAAAGGAGCTGATCCTTCGGACTTGAAATTGACATCGACTTCTTTTATATCATTCGTCAATCCGAGTCCTTGAGCTTTAAGAAATGCCTCCTTCCGTGTCCAGTAAGTATAGAAAGCCCGGCAACGCTCTTTTTCAGGCAAAGTCCAAATCTCCGCCTGTTCGCCGGGAGAGAAAAATCGTTCAACTATTGCTTCCCATTGAAATGCCTGTTGGATATATTCCAGATCTATCCCTACTCTTCGTTTTGCCGTAACTGCGTACAATGCAAGATCATGGGCATGAGAAAGATTAAAGGAGATTTCTTTATTGTTGCAGGCATCGGACAGGAAAGGTTTCCCATGAGCGTTGGATGAAAAGACAATCTCTTCCGGTTCTGTTTTTAGGTAGCGTGACAGTATATTTCTTAGAATTCCCCGTCCTGCAATGAATCGTTTTTGATCTCTCTCAAAATGATACTTTTCACTCCGCGTTCTTTCATTGTGAGAAAGTGCTCCGGAGAGTATCTCAATTTGACTGTCTGCAATGTCAAGTGACGCACGCCAGACATGGACTTCATTGTTCTTCAGTGACAAATCCTCCATGGCCTTTCTCCATCCTGAAACAGCAGATCCTTCTGCAGGCAATCCTCTACTATTCATGAACGGTGCCCGAACTGTCTGTCTGCACTTCGTGAAGATACTTATTCAGCCATTTGGCCCAGACACTGACGTAACGATCATCTATCATGTCGAGATGTCTTGCTTCCGGAAGATCATAGATCGAGACATCCCCCTCCACCAGTTCAAGCCAGTCCCGGCGATAATTATGCATGGTTCGTTCAGAGTTAATCACAACCACTCTGCCCGTGTACCCCCTGTACACGTATTTGCATGTGAGCTTCGTTGCATATAATGTATAAACATAGAACCGCACGAGCGGTCTGGGAACAGGCCGTCCGAAATAGAGAAAGGTCCTGCAGACAGCGACCTTGATACCTCTTATCATCCGGTCAACAGTTTTTCCCTTGGCCCACTTTCCTGCTGTGGGGATCTTCCCAATAATATATGACAGCTTGCTGGTATTATTTTCCAAACGATTCAGATGTCCGGCATGATGGAGGATTCTTGATATAAAACTGCTGTCCCGTCCTTTTTGTTCAGGCCTTTTGACAGAACCGGACACATAGTTGAACGCGGTGTCTACCATAACAAGTAAGGGCACTTCATGCCCTTTCTTCTGCAACTGCCGGGCCATCTCAAGAGCAACAGCGCCAAAAAAACAATATCCTCCCAGAATGTAAGGACCGGCCGACCGCTCTGCACGCAGTCTCTGTATACAGTGCTCTGCTATTTCTTCAACTGTGGAATATCTGGGGAGGAATCCGTGTTCATCCCAGCTGATCAGCAGGTAGGCTTCAAGCTCAGGGTCCAGATAACGCATAACATAACTGCCGCTTATCCAGAATAAAGGAACATTCGATCCGCGCTGTTGAACCTTATCCAAAGGAAGGGGCAACTCCCGTTGTCCTTCCCTTTTCAGCACCCCGGCTAATCGCTCAATTGTGGGAGCATTGAAGACGGAGATCACCGACAGATCCATTCCGGTCTCTCTTTTAATTTCAGCTACCACCCGCATGGCCAGAAGTGAATGCCCTCCCAGCTCAAACAAATTATCCCTTACTCCAACCTTCCCGATGCCGAGCACCCTTTGCCAGATGTCCGTCAGCTGAGTTTCCAGTGTATTCCGCGGAGCTGACGGTGGTTTATCTGATCCCGTAAATTCCCGCTCAGGTCCTGGCAATGCCCTTCTGTCGACCTTGCCGTTTGGCATCAGCGGCAGGGCATCCAGGACAACAATATCGGAAGGTATCATATACTCGGGCAATCTGGCTTTGATTGATTCCCTGAGCTCCCGGGCATCTTTTTGTTCACCCCTGTGGAACACAATATAGGCGGTAAGCCCTGAGGCAGGATCTGTCTCCTGATTCAGCGAAAGGACCGTTGCCTGCCGCACTGCAGGATGGGCCAGCAGCACAGCTTCTATTTCACCAGTTTCAATGCGATATCCACGCATTTTTATCTGTTCATCATTACGCCCTATAAACTCTAAATTTCCATCCTCCAGGAATCGCACAATATCACCGGTCTTATACAGACGGCCCGCCCCGTTTCCAGCAAAA
>CALZGI010000140.1 GCA_945786855.1 Thermodesulfovibrionia bacterium
CATATTTTGCGGGTCTCACCGCGGCTGCCTTCAGGATGCACATCCATAATCTCTTCCTCAATGGTCTTGTGCAGGCTGAGGCGGTTTAGGTTTGTCTGGCCAAAATAGGCCATCCGGAGCTGATTGTGATGATTGACGGTGCCGGTATTCTTTTTCAGTTCGTGTGCAAGCAGATTCAGCAGTGTCGTCTTTCCCTTGCCGTTTTTTCCGATAATGGCTATACGGTCCTTCTTTCCGACTGAAAAGGTCAATCCATCAATCAAGGGAGGACTATCATTATCAAAAGAAAAAGACAGGTCATGAACTTCCATGAGCTGCTTCCCTGTAAAAGGCGCTGATTTGAACGCGAAATCAAGGTTCCTTATCTCTGTTAATTTTTCAAGGCGATCTTTTTTCTGCAAAGCCTTTACCCTCGACTGGACGGCTTTTGCCTTGGTTGCCTTTGCCCTGAACCTGTTTATAAATTCCTCTGTCTCTTTACGCTTTTTATCGTCGTTAACCCTGGTTTTTTCATGTATTTCTTCCTCCAGCAGCAATTGTTGATATACCTTCTCCGTCGGGCCGGCTTCTTTCCGCATATTACACCGGTGTATGGCCATAGTATGTGTTGTCACACTGTCCATAAAATCACGGTCGTGGGTGATAATGATGAGTTCTTTCTTCCAGCTGCGTAAAAACTGAGTAAGCCAGCGGAGAGAGAGAATATCAAGATAGTTGGTGGGCTCATCAAGCAGGAGAAGATTAGGGTCGGAAACAAGCACCTTTGCAAGATTTAACCGGACCTGATATCCTCCTGATAAATCCAATGGATCGAGACTGAATTCTTCCATGGCAAACCCGAGCCCCATAAGGATAATTTCCGCTTTATATGTCTCATCAATGCCGTCCTCTGCGTCCTGTAGACTCAGGCATGCCTCCTTCAACACAGTGTTCCGGGAAAAGCTGATATGCTGTGACAAATGACCTATCTTATAGCCCTTTGGAATGCTGATGGCTCCTGAATCAGGGTGGTCCTGCCCCAGTATCATTTTAAAGAGAGTTGTTTTGCCGTGCCCGTTTCTGCCCACAAGGCCGACACGTTCCCCCGGATTAAGGATAAATCCTGCCTTCTCAAAAATGACCTGCCGGCCATAACATTTATCTAGGTTGTTTCCCTGAATCATATTATGAACCGGAAGATTCCTTATCGGGCACGTCGATGTCCAGGTTTGGTTTGGAGGTGATTTTTTTCAATCTTCCTGCCTTTTTTGACGTACCCCTATTCCCACCTTTGTTTGACGCACTCTTATTCCTTGCATGGATATCTGTCAATAACTCTGTGGAGCTCTCAAAAAACTGCTCAATTTTTTTGTCCAGTAAATGCGATTTCTTCTCTGACATTCTACTCCCTCACCTCTTTCTTTCAGAAAAACCCGTTATCATGTTGCGCTTTAGTAAATTAATAATCCGGACATCTGCGGTTTATTTCAAGCAGGTGAATATAATACACGGATTTGATAAAAAAAGAAAATGCAGGGCTGAAATTCAGGAAAGAATCTTTCTATCTATCGTCATATGAAGGTACTCACTTTTAGCGACTCCCGCCCCTCATCTTTTCTCAACGCAGCCCTTGAAGCCCTATCCACAAGCGTAAAAAGCCTGTCCATATCATCTTTCTGATTCAATCCCTGATGTCCACGTACTTTGATGAATTTACAATTCAACTGATCGGTCACTCTGTAAAATTCCTGATACAGCTTATAATTATTAATGCGCCTGTTTTTCTTTGAGCGATAATTATTTTGCTCGAGCTGCACGCGTCTTCCCTGTAACCCCATGATATTTTGAGAATCCGTATACAAAATCACTCTCCTCCCTATTGCCTGTATATCCTGGAACGCCCATAATAAAGTCTGTAATTCCAGTTTCGTTGAAGACGTATGCTCAAATCGCTTCACTTTCACGCGGGCCCTTAACGAATCCAGTGAAAGTTTACCTTCAGTCACTGCGAGGTAAGCCCCGTATCCGATATTAGAATGAGCATTTACACTTCCATCTGTGAGCAGCACTATTTCATTCATAAATAGATGCCTTTCTTTCTATGTAACGTCAAACTTAAATTGTGCCGTTTTAACAATTATGAAACCCTCAAGACTTTCGCCGGTATGTCGTTATTTTTCCAAAGGTGTGAAAAATCGTTACTTCTCATAATGCTGCGGTATTAAATCTTTTATCCTGAAAGACGTGCATCTGCACGGCCTAATAATCTTTGGGCCGAGTAAAGCATAGTTTGTCAATTGCAAAGATTTGACCCTACGGATTTATTCCTCTTCTTCCTCCATGCTGGAGTTTTGCTGATTTCCTCCATGATTTTCCTGTAAGAAAGAAGTCTGGATTCAATGATATCAGCTGTTTGAGGGTCAGTACCCCCGCCATAAAAGGCGCACCCTTTACTTGATGATTCATGGCGGCAATTGCTGAACTGGCAGGTAAGAGATATTGGGAGAAGGTCTGGAAAGAAATGAATGAGCTCTTCCGGAAAAATATCATCCAGAGAAAATGACCGGATGCCTGGAGAATCTATAATCCTGAATGTTCCACAATCAATCATATCTGCCCAGGTCGTGGAGTGGGTTCCTTTGCCGCTTTTTCCGATCTCGCTGCTTCTTAATATTACCTCCCTGTTGCTGAGGGAGGTGATCAACGTGCTCTTTCCTATACCCGATTGGCCAAGAATTATTGCCTGAGTGTTAACAAGTTTATTCTGGAGGTCCTTAAAAGACCCTCTTCCAAATCTGGATGGATTTTCCGGATGTATTGCAGAAACTTCGAAACATTCGATTCCGAGATTTTCAAATCTTCGCATCTCAAAATCAATATCAAATTCATTTTGAAATTCATCCATCTTGTTAAAAACAACTATCGCGGGCACATCCCACTGAAAAGTTCTCGTGGTGAATCTGTCAATAACACCCTGCTTGTAAAGTGGTTTTGAAACACTCGTGGTAATAATTACGAGGTCACAATTTGCAGCTGTTATTCTCTTTTTCCTCTCACGAATAATCATTCGGAATATTTCATTCCTTCGGTCAATGAGGTCTACAATTTGATATTCGTCGCCGCTTTTTTCTAAGAGAACTTTGTCGCCCGGCACGAGCTGATTGCTTTTTAAAACAGTCCTTTTCGCACAAGCTGAAACAGTTTTATTTTCGCTGTCAATTTTGCAAAGAAATTCTTTTTTATGCGCTTCGTAAATACAGGCCGGGATTTTCACTGATCGACACTCACGTTTTCGTCTCTGAGGATTTCTGGACCCATTCGTAGAACTTTGTCTTCAGAAGCGGCTTGTCCATCCAGGACTGGTCAGGTTCCGGATCCTGGATGACTTCTTCGACGGATTTGAGTCGTGGCATAGGCTTTGAACTTATGTGTCCTTTGCCCGTCACCCATCGAACTTCCCGGGCCTCCTGTATGCCGCAGACGATGAGGTTGGTCATCTGACAATCACCGAGGCAGTAGTCCATTACCTCCTGATGATTTCCTGCATGCCATTGCTTTGGTGCATTGGCACCGTCCATGAGTTTCTCCTGCGGGATGCCCATTCCTTCTGCAACTTTTCCCAGACCGACGGGGAAACCGGCCTGGTTGAAGAACTGGAACATGGGGTCGTAGCTCTTCAGGGCGATACGTGCGGCGAGGGCCGCGTCGTCAGCTTGACGGCCGATCCATTTCAGGTCGAAGCCCAGGCCATTCCACGCGCACACCATGAATCCTTTTTGCTGCATATCATCAAGATACTCAAGTAATTCATGAGCACGTTCCTGCGTCAGATTCAACGCGGGACGACCCTCTTCATCGACGGAATACCACATCCGCTCCTCACCGTTATGTATTGCCGTCGCCCCCACCGAAATATGAAACGGCGCATACTTCTCTATGTCTTCGTGCTTCGCGAGCTCGAAGACATCCGAGATCTCTATGTCAAAGCTCAGTAACCTCATGTCCTGTCCTGGTCTCATAACTTATAGCAAGTTAAACTATAGTGTCTCTCTCTATCTCACGAAATATACATTATATATAAAATATTTTACAAGATGAGTGGTCTCAGGTCTACATTCTTCAGAAATTACTGTAAAATGTAGATCTGACGCTGCCAATAGGCCTGATATAGATGAAAACTAAATGCGATGAGACCCATTGTCCCTTGTGCGGGAGTGAAGATTCAGATTTGTTCTTCAAGGATAAAAAAAGAATCTACGTGCGCTGTTTTAAATGTAAACTGGTCTTTGTCCCCAGGCGCTACTGGCTGAACGC
>CALZGI010000141.1 GCA_945786855.1 Thermodesulfovibrionia bacterium
TTAGATAGAGTCTTCAATTCTTACTGGAACAATTTTCGATAATAACTGGTTTAAATCCTGCCTCATTTATTCATTATCGACTGAAAGTTACAGAACCGGATGCCATCATCTATTCACAGTTTAAATTGCTTATGAGCAACATGTCCCTTGTTTGGTACTGTCTCCAATCCCCTCTTATTGAGATTTCAGGGCATTCTTCAAAAAGCGATGCAACTTACAGTAACAAACGATTTGAATATTTACTTTTTATTCAACATTACAAATGTAAATCAAACTAATTCAATCTTATTTTTTTCTTTACAAGCGAGCGTTTTGCCCTTGATAATTAAACATTTCACTGCTATGATTATGAGTTAATAAGGAAAGAAATTTTATATACGGTATTGGCGACAGATAAATATTAACATCTCCCCCGATTCCATTATTAAGCAAGAAATTATAATTTCTGAAAGGAGTAATTTACTATGTCTGAAAAGAACCATGTTCCAGTTCCAAAAAATACACCTGCTTTCATTTGTGCAAACTGTGGGGCTGTCGCACTTGACTCAAACAGTATCTGCAAGGTGCAGGGTAAAGGAAAAAAGGCTGACTGGTGCGGCACTAAAGGAGTTAAGCCGCCGGCGTTTTGTCAAAATAATGTGAATAATGACAGATGGCAGTGTCAAAACTGCGGAACAATATCTGTCAATCCTGAACTTCTCTGCGAGCCTGCAAAACTAAAAGCAACTGAGTAAATATTGTCCGGCAATGGTAACATCAGAAAATAATCTCATGAATAGTCGAATCTTATTCATGACAACCTCTTAAATGTATTTTAGCAGAAGAGTTACAAGTGCAACAGAGCCGAAGTGGAAATGGATAATTAATCCGAAAATACATGGTTTATTGTGACACCAGATCCTTTACCATGCTCTCCGGTCTATCCACTGACAGCAAAAAAGGTCTGCCATTTCGTTGTTCGATGAAGATGAAGCTGTCAATCCTTGTTATATAGAAGCGGATGAATCCCCGTTTTCGACTCCAGAGGAGACCAAATCCGCCGAACAGCCCGCCCACCCCTATTCTCACTGCGAAGCCGATTTCCTTCTTCACCTGGTCTTTATCAAGTGTACGAACTCCGACAATACCGGCTCTCGCTATATGGAACTTTCTCAAGGGCCAGACTATTGTCAAACCTGTGCTGTCTACAATATAATGAGACGGTCTCATCCAGAGCCAGACACCGATCATGAGAAGAACAAAGAACAGTGCTATCGGAATCAGCGGTGTATTATGATCAGTAAGGGCGAAATAGATAAGGAGAAGAGGGACTGCTGCAATGACATACGTAATCACCCTGATTGAGCCCGACATGGGCGGGGTCCTGTATGTTGATGCTCGTTCCCTCATTCGGCCCGAATACCGTCTTTCCTTCTCTGTAAGATACCATATTTCCTGTTCAGACCCGCAAACCACACTGCTGACTGCTGCTGAATAAGAAATGCAAGTGCGACCATCATAGTCGTTTGCGGGCCGAATGCAGAGGCTGCAAGACCGATGGAAATGGCGAGGTTTCTTAAGACAAGACTGAGTACAAGGGTTATCCCGTCAACGTCACTGAAAGACTTTCTGGCCACAGTAATGACGGTTAAATAAATCAGGATGTAAAATATTACAAGTGCCGTCAGCCCTTTCAGGAGAAGTCCCGGATATGCAATGATCATTTGGGCCTTCAGGCTGATACTGGTAAAGATTATATAGATAAGCCCCCACGAACTGATACCGGGAAGGAGAGGCCGTATGCGTGAATTAAATTCTTCCTCCGTTAATCTCTTCATCAAAACGCTATATGTTAATATCCCCATTCCCATAGGAAGAAAAACGACAACTGCAATGTTCTTGAATACATTCACAATATCCACGGGGACATATTTTCCAACAATAAAATAAAGATAGAGTGGTGCAAGGAATGAACCGGTAACGAGGCTGACCGTCGTAAGCTTTATAGCCGCTTTCACATTGCCTTTAAAAAGCATCGTAAATGCAATAATCATGGTGCCCCCGGGTACAACGGATATGATGATCAGGCCGGTAAACAGCTCAGGATATTGCTGAAGAAAGACAAAACCTGTTATGCAGGCAATAAGAGGGATAATAAACAGATTAAAGAGGAGATTGAACAACAGTATCCTTTTTTCTTTCAATAGGGCAAGATCGCTGAACCTGAATCCTATCATGGAAGGATAAATGGTACAGATGATAACGGACAGCATAAAACTCTTCAGCGGCTCAGTATCAATAAAATATCCTGATATCAGACCGGCAATAATGACGGAAGGGAGGATGTATTTAAGATTTCTTGATGGAAATGTCAGTATTTTCCTGAACAATTATGACCTCTTTCGGGTTTCTGCAGATAATTATACAGGAATGGCCGAATATACATTCTTAGCATCCGTCTGCAATCATCCGTCGGCCGTCAGCGACCAGCTTTCAGCATAAGACTGACAGGGCTGCCGTGGCTGAGGCAGTGTCCCATTAGCACTCATATATTTTTGCTCTGAGGTAGTACGGAAGGTTCGCTAAAAATGAACGTCGAACGTCCAACATCCAACGTTCAACATCGAATTAAAAAAATAAACTTCCAATACCGAATATTCAA
>CALZGI010000142.1 GCA_945786855.1 Thermodesulfovibrionia bacterium
ATTCCATGGAGCATAAAAGACTTGCGTCCTTAAGATACGATGTGGGTACAGTTGTATATGCTGACATACTCAGGACTGAAGTGGAAGTTAAAAGTGCTGAGGCCGTTTTGGTGAGTGCAGAGGCTAACCTTGAGGTCTCCAGAAGAGCACTCGGGCTGGTACTTGGCAGAACAGAACCTGTTGATGTAACCGGGAACAGACTAATACTCTCTCTCAGTGATTTACATACATACCTTGATGCTTCGATGAACAGGAAGGACATTGAAGCTCTAAAGATGAGATATGAGAATGCCAAAGCAGGGATCAAAATGGAGAAATCTGATTTCCTCCCGGAAATAGGAATAAGAGGAAGCTATCAAATGAATGATCATACAAGTCCATTTTCACCTGAAGGAGAGAGCTATATGATCATGGGATTGCTCAAATGGAATCTTTTTGATGTTTCAAAGTACAGCAAAATCCGAAAAGCAAAAGCTGATGAAAAGGTGGCTGAAGAGCATCTCTCAGCTTTAAAAGACAAAATAAATTTCAGAGTGCATGATGCATATATAAGGGTAAAAGAAAAGGAACAGAATCTTTCTCTTTCAAAAGCAATACTAAAAGAGGCAGAGGAAACCTTAAGGCTTGTCAGGTTAAGGTACGAAAACTCTCTTGCCTCCATAGTGGACTTGCTTGATACACAGGTTATGCTGAATAATGCCAGGGCAGGATTAGTCAATGCGGAGAGTGCCTATATAAGTTCCATTGCGGATGTGCATTATCAAAGTGGAATCCTTTTGAACACCCTAAATCAATTGTAATGACGTATTGGAGGCAATAGTGATGAGTAATTTGGTTCGTATAGGTGGATTTATATTCAGCGTTTTACTGTTATCAGGATGCGGTGAGAAAGTTAAACCGGATGAACATAAGGTTGAACATCCTATGGTTGAAGGAACCATTGTTGAGACATTACAGCCCCTTGAAGTAACGGAGTTCCATGAGGTGTCAGGCACAGTAACATCAGTGAATACTTCTCTTGTTTCAGCAAAAGTAATGGGAGAGGTGAAAGATATAAAGGTGCACGTATCAGACACCGTGCAAAAAGGGGATGTTTTGCTTGTTATACATTCCCCTGATATAGAGGCAAGGGTTAAGGCAGCATCGGAAGCTTTGGGAGAGGCAGGGAAAGTTTCCAGAATGGCAGAAGAGAATAAAGGCTTGATGGAAAAGACCTTCGAACGCTTCAATAAACTCTATCAGGAAAAGGCTATATCAGAGCAGGAATTCGACGAGGTCAGGACAAAAAGAGAAGTTGCAGTACTAGAATATGCACTGTCACAGACATCGGTGAAAAAAGCAGAGGCTGCAGTGGAAGAGGCAGAGGCTTTTCGTAATTATACAAACATCAGGTCTCCTGTTCATGGGATTATTGCAGAGAAAAAAATAGATATGGGAAGCATGACCGTGCCGGGAAAACCTCTTTTCATAATTGAAGAACGTAACTACAGAGTTGAGGTACATGTTAATGAGGAAATGATTCCCTTAATTATCATTGGAACGCCGGTAGAAATTCTCATTGATGCGCTGGGCACTAAAACAGAGGGCACGGTTGCAGAGATATCCCGGCAGATAGACACGGCCACAAGGACATTCAGGGTTAAAATTAATATGAAAGAAAGCAGCACGTTATTGCGTGGAGGTCTTTATTCCAGAGTAAGGTTTCCTGTTGAGAAAAAAACAAAGCTGTTTATTAAAGAAAAGGCGTTAATAACAAGAGGAGAACTGAGAGGAGTGTATGCGGTGGATGACGAAGGGATCATTACATTACGAATTGTAAAAACAGGTAAAAAGAAAGATGGAGTTCTCGAAGTGCTCTCAGGGCTCAATTCAGGTGAACGAATTATTGTTGATGGGGTGGATAAGGCAGTTGACGGAGGCAGGATCAGGTAAATGGAAAAAACAGGAATTGCAGGAAGCATAGCAAAGGCATTTCTGGTATCAAAGCTCACCCCTCTTATCGTAATTACATCGTTGCTTCTTGGTGTATTTGCAGTTATTGTTACGCCGAGAGAAGAGGAACCGCAAATTATTGTTCCTATGGTGGATGTATTTGTTCAGTATCCCGGGGCATCTGCAAAAGAGGTTGAGGACCGGGTAACAAAACCCATGGAAAAACTCCTCTGGGAAATCAAGGGCGTTGAATATGTTTACTCCATCTCAAAGCCTGGAATGACCCTTGCCATCGTCAGATTTTATGTTGGTGAGAACATGGAGGATAGCCTTGTAAAGCTCTACAATAAATTAATGTCAAACTATGACAGGCTGCCTCATGGTGTTTCACAACCACTTGTAAAACCGAAATCTATTGATGATGTCCCTATCCTTTCTTTGACACTCTGGAGTGAACAGTACAATGGGGGCGTGTTGCGGCGTGTTGCTGCGGAAGTTGCTGAAGAACTGAAAAAAGACCAGGATGTATCTGAGATCAATATTACCGGGGGGCAGAGACGACAGTTAAGGATTTTGCTCAAGCCTGACAGGCTAAGAGCTTATAATTTGTCCCCCCTGCAGATAGTGCACGTGTTACAGGGAGCTAATGCCTCTCTTCCTTCTG
>CALZGI010000143.1 GCA_945786855.1 Thermodesulfovibrionia bacterium
CTTGCCCTCGCTGTGGCGGCGAGATGCGAATCACCAGTTTCATCTACTGCGCTTCCCGTGATCCGCATACTTCTGAAGCACCTTGGCTCTCAACAGGGTCTGAAATTTGAACTCTTAATCAGCTTGTTTGCTCTCTTTCCCCAGCTCCTTTCTTTTTTTCATCATCAGGGTCCTTATTTGCAGGGTCTTGGCCTCAATTCTATCCAGATCAAGAGTATGCCAGATCCGAGCCAACTCTGAGAGTTCGTTGTCAATTGTTCTTGAGAATCCCGGGCTCTTCTCCAGCACGCCTTTGGAGATGAGATAGCGGAAATAGGAGTTGATGAAAGATAACCGTTCGACTAAATAGCTTGCGATCTCCGGAGTTTCCGGATGGTTTTCCGTAACCGTGTTATGACAATGAGCGCAAATGCCCGCTATAGAATCCGATTTCGGAATAGCTGTGTTGATAGAGCCGTGACAGGTAACGCAGTTCGGCGTGGGATGCGGGCGGCCTTCTGCCGCTAAAATCCTGTAATGTTTGCTTTTCTTATAGTTTTCAATATGCTGCGGGTGACATCTTCCACACGTTTCGGATATTCGCTCATATTCTACGGGTGTCATCAGCTTGTTAATATCTTTTCCGTGAGCCGTCTCCTTATCACTGCTTTTCGGGTCTCCCCCATGACAATCAAAACAGGCGACACCTTCCTGGGCATGTATCGACAACTCCCAATCACGGAAATACTTGTAGAGCTTTTTCTCTGTCACACGGAATGAGGACTGACCGTGGCATTGAATACAACCGCTTGAGAGGTCCTCCGCAGAGACTGTGTTGACTGCAACACTGGCCGTGAAAAAAAAGGCGAGCGAGGCTATTAAGATAGAAGTGTTCAGGAAATCGCTTTTAGAGCCCATGTTTTCTCCTCCCGCGAAGTAGTTCTCGGATACCTCTTCAAGTGATAAGAATTTGATCTTATGAGTCGGAAAGAGAAACGGCTCCGAAATCTGGATGCCGCCTCTTTATTACCCCCGGCCCCCTCATATTAGACATGTACCCATCCATCCCGGGAAATGTCAAGAGAAAAATGCGGTTTCTGAAAATCCCTGGCCTACCCACGTCCTGCACGTCCAGTCATAATGAGTGCCCATCGGGAAAGTAAAATGGGCACGAATTGGTTTCCAATTTGGAAATGAGCAACTTTTTCGATGCGCCCCGCCGAATGGCGGGATTTCACGTCTTGAATTCCTAGAATAATGTGTTCAACAAGCCGCACAAGGGTTTACCCCCCGGCTAGAGGGGTACGAACTGTCCGTCGAGGAAGCAAGCCCGTGGATAACGCAGCTCATCGGAAAAAGGGCCCTTTCCGGATGGAAACCAGCTAAAGCTTCAGTCGCGGCATGTTGAAGAGGATGATTCCGGTTCTCTCTTATCCCGCAACATTGAGTGGGAGCGTTATTGTAAATACAGAGCCTTTGTTGAGTTCGCTTTCCACGGTGAGGCTCCCGTTCAGTTTTTTGACGATACTCTGGCTTACGGAAAGCCCCAGTCCGGTTCCCTGCTCCTTCGTCGTGTAAAACGGTTCGAAAATCCTGTCAAGATTCTCACTGGGGATACCGACCCCTCTGTCCTCAAAGGCGATAACAATATAACCGTCCGTCACCTTGCTTCGTATGGTGAGCGTTCCTCCATCCGGCATTGCATCGGTCGCGTTCAAGATTATATTTACAATAACCTGGGAGAGCTGGTTCCCGTCCGTGAGGATATCGGGCATACCGGACATAAGGTCTCTCACAATCGTAATATCCTTTACCCTCGGGTCGTACTGGATGAGGGAGAGTGAGTACTCCAGGAGACTGCTCACCTTCCACTGTTTCAGTTCCACAAGGGGCATCTTTGAAAAACCGGAAAGCTGTTTCAGGATATCGGATATCCTGTTCATGTTGAAATCGATAGTCTCGAGGCTCTCCTTTTTAAATTCATCGTTCTCCATCTCTTTCAACATCTGGACAAAAGAAACTACAGACGTTAAAGGGTTCCCTATCTCCTGGGCGATTCCCTCTGTCAGCCTACCGAGTAACGCGAGTTTCTCGGAATCAATCATCTGTTCTTCCATCTTCTTCATTTCCGTCACATCGTGGACGAGTCTGATAAAGCCGTGCACCCCTTCGTCCTCGCCCTTTACCGGAGCGGTTGTCACCTGAAAATATTTATCACTCTGGCCAAAAAGATTCGATAATATGTCCGTCTGCACATCATTGGCCTTATAGGAACCGATAATTGTGCAGTCTGAAAAGAAATCATCGCACAACATCCCGGTAATATCTTCTCCTGCGATATTTTTCATCGTTTCGTTTATCCACAGTATTTTCCGGTGATTATCAACGAGTATAATTCCGCTTCCGATGGTACTTACCACCGTATTGAGCTTTTCCTTCTCGGCAGTGAGTTCTTTTGTCCTGACTTCAACTTTGCGTTCGAGGTCCTCTGCGTGCTGCTCCAGTTCCGTCTGATTTTTCGCACGCTCTTCCGCCGCGACTCTTTTTCTGTTCACGAAGGTCAGCAGTGTCGCCCCCACACTTGTCGTCAGCAAGATCAGGAAAATGATCCATGAATGGAATTTCCTGGATCTATGCATTCCCTTGGTTACCTCGGAATACGGGGCCGATACCGCCACAATCCACCTCGAATTCCCTATATCTACAGTGGAAAAAGCCAGCACCTTGTCTTCCCCTGAGGGCGAAACGAATTTTCCATGATAATCGCCTCTGCCCTCTATGACCTTCTTCTCTAAATCAAAGGATTGGTGACATTCGAAGCAGGAAGTGTCTGTTCTGTAGAGGTTCCTGCCTACCATGTCCGGCTGAGTCGGATGATAAAGCAGAGTCCCGCTTCCATCCATCATCCATGCATTTCCTCGTGAACCTGAGCTTATGGGGTCGAGAAACTCCCCCGCGAGGTGCTGAATATCCAGAGAAGTGACGATGGCACCGGCCACGGAGCCCAAATGACACACGGCCTGAACGATAAGAACCCTGTTCGCATTCTGTCGGACCAGCACTTCGCCCGGACAGGACATCTTGAACGCTTTCCATGCGAAATCCTGGTTGCCGGGACTATCAATGGTCCAGTTCCCCTTGGTAAAGAGGGCCTTCCCTTCGCTGTTGAGAAAATTGATCCCCATTTTCGCATTGCGCACATCGTTCAAAAACCCGGTCGCTAAAATTTCATACAGCGTCTCATCACGGATTCGCAGCAAAGATACAAGTTCAGCAATTCTGAACACTTCATCCTTGACCCTGTCAACAACAGCCTTTATGTCGGATGCCTCTGCCCTCGCAAGGAGCAGCTGCTGTTTGTTGAACTGTTCCGCCATTTCCTGCACGAGTGTCCTATGAAATGAGACGTTCAGTGCAATAACGGACACAATGATAATGACGACAAGACCAATGACAAGAATATGAGCCCTCATGTCATGTCCTTATCTTTTATGCTGCCCAAAGGACCCTTCCTGAAAGGACCCGTGCATTTAAAATACGCATCAACATCCCGTCCTCTCATTTGTTATTCTATACCGAGTGCCTTTATTTTCTTCCAGAGGGTGACCCTGCTGATGCCGAGCTTTTTTGCAGCAAGGGTTCTATTCCCGTTACACTTTGCAAGAGCAGAAGATATCTTCTCCCGGTCAGTCTGACCTTTACTGACTTCCGGCATTCTCTCATGTACAAGGTAGTCCGGCAGGTCAGAGACTTCAATCGTATCGCTCTTGCATGCAACAGCGCTGTGTTCGAGTGCATTAATGAGCCGCCTCACATTCCCCGGCCACGGAAAATCGATAAGGATCTCCATCGCTGGAGGACTGATACTCCGCATCTCCTTGTTGTTTGCGACCGAGATCTTCTTCAGATAGTGGAAGGCGAGGAGGGGGATGTCTTCTCTCCTCTCCCTGAGCGGTGGCACCTTGATCGTCACAGAATTTATTCTGTACAGAAGGTCTTCCCTGAATTTGCCTATATTCATTAGATTGCCGGGGTCCTTGTTCGTGGCGGACACAGTACGTATGTTGACGGGAATCGGCTTATGGTCACCCACGCGCTCCACGACTTTTTCTTCAAGCACCCTGAGCAACTTTACCTGCATGGTTAACGGCATATCTCCTATTTCGTCGAGGAATATCGTACCTTTATCTGAAGCCTCGAATCTTCCGATACGGTTACTGACCGCTCCCGTAAAGGCACCCTTCTTGTGGCCGAAGAGCTCGCTTTCAAGAAGTTGCTCGTTCAGAGAACCACAGTTCATCTGAATGAAAGGCCCCTCTCTTCTTTTGCTCAATTTGTGTAATGCACGGGCGACAAGGTTTTTCCCGGAACCGCTTTCTCCTAAAATCAGCGTGGGCGCCTCACTCTGGGAGGCATTCCGTATGTGCTCGTACAGTCTCTGCATGGGGACACTCTTCCCGAGCAGGCCCATGAAACAGTTCTCCTGTCTTAATTCCTGCTTCATATCTTGAAACCCCATTTCCCCCCTGTAAGATGATGTGATATCAGTCATCGTCTCAACAGTGCCAATGATATCTCCATTGGGATCCCTAGCCACAATAGCATTCTTTAAAAGGCGAACGGACCTTCCATCACCCGACTTTATTGTGCATTCCTTGTTGGAAACGGCGCCGAATTCTATAAGCTGCGGATCTCTCCGGTTTCCGTTTCCATTAAAGACCACGCAGGCATTACAATCAAAAATTGAACATTTCTTCCCGATGACGTGCTGCTTCTTATAACCGGTTATCTCTTCAGCCGCCCGGTTGAATAATTGGATAGTGCCCTCGTTATCGATCACCATGAGGCCATCTCTCATGGTCTCGAAAATCTCGGGCAGAAGCTGGGGGTTTTTCAAGAATTTGTTTATCATCGGACAGCGTTAAGGTTTTAGCAAATTGTTAATTTAGCTAAACACATGTTAAGGAATGTTAACCACATCGTTAACAAATTAACGGTGAACAGTCAACTAAAAAATCGTACTGGCCTGCTAACTTATTGATTATTCAGAAATCTCATCGTGATTAATTTCTGGCACCGGATTTGCAGTATGTTTAGGCATCCATAGCCAATCTCCAGAACAAAGAATCAAGAAATAGCAAACTACAAAGGGATGGCGAGTTGTACATAACTAGTTTACACTCAGGAAAGTCCCTTCAAATGCCCCGACGTCGTTTTGGAAAGCAGCTATCGATTGCGGCGAAAGTGGCACTTTTCGTGTTTATGCATCCCGCACAAAACAAACGATTGTAAAACAGCGTTTTCGTTCCAGGTGGGCGACATTCAATGGGGATGACACCTTCCAAGGGGCGCCCATTACATAATATAAGAAGGGGGGTGATATTGGGACTGCGGTTTTCCTCCAAGGGGGTGACACCTGCAAGGGGGGCGACATAAGATATTATTTAAAGAAGAAAGGGGATGGATCATGATCAAGCGAACACATTTCTTACTCTATGGTATGCTCTTCTGCATGTTCCTCGGGCTGTCTGCACAACCGGCCCTCGCCTTTACCCTCGACATTTGGGGCGTGGCCCATGTGTCAGCCGATGCGGCGGACAACGGCCAGACCGACAGCACGTATATCGCCAGCAACTCATC
>CALZGI010000144.1 GCA_945786855.1 Thermodesulfovibrionia bacterium
AGAAAGGTATCGGCAGCTTCAAAGAGGGGATAGAGCGTTTCAAGTCTGCCCCCTTTCAGAAAATGCTTTTGCTGCCTGTCCAGAAAGCTTCTCAGGCCCATTATCCTTCCTTCTCTATCAGCGCAAGATTTCTCCGCAGTTCCGCGCCGTGGTCAATTTTTGACGGGCACACAAAGGTACATAATGCAAGGTCTTCCTCATCAAGTTCGAGACACCCCAGCCTTTCCGCTTCGTCTATATCATCTACTGCAAGGGCCTTCAGCAGGAATGTGGGCATAATGTCGAGGGGCATGACTTTTTCGTAAGAACCGGTGTGGTAGATTGCACGCCGCTCACCCTGAGTTGATGTATTGAAAGAGAACAATTTATTTTCGACCCACCGCGAAAGTACAATGTTCTTTACGGAGTACAGGTTGAGTCCGGGGCGCAGCCATCCGAGGAGATCCCTTTTTTTATACTCCGGGATCACCGAAACCTGCTGATGAAACCTTCCGAGGTATCCCCTTTCTCCATGTGCAGTAATGCCGGACAATACAGATCCGGAAATACTTCGGTGTTCTCCCGCTGTCAACTCACCCTTTGTCATATCCTCGACGGAAGCGCCGAGTCTTGTTTTTATGAGACGGGGCTTTTGGACTGAAGGACCGGCAAGAGAGACTATTCTTTCAACCGGCAGTGTTCCTGTTGTAAAGAGAGAGCCCACGGCTATAACATCCTGCGCATTGATGTGCCAAACCTGTTTGTTTCTGCTTACTGGATCGAGAAAATGAATATGAGTTCCTGCATTGCCGGCAGGATGAGGCCCGGAAAACTCAACAACGGAAAGTGAATCAGGCATTCCTTCGGGAAGAGGCACACCGGGCGACGTGCAGAGGAAAACCGTCCCCTCTGTTAATGAGGAAAGGACTGTTATTCCATTGGCAAAGCTGCTCATGTTCTCTTCAATGATATTTGATAATGATGGCGCCAGTGGGTTTGAATCTGTTGCAGTGATAAAAAGCGAACGGGGGGTGAGTGCAGGGTCTGCAATCTTTCCAAAAGGCCGTGCTCGCAGGGATGTCCACAACCCTGATTGCAGGAGCAGACCTGTGACGGATTTTCTGTCAAGGCCGGGCAGTTCATGTTCGGCGTACGATTTGAAGGTAACTTCATCACTTCCTTCAAGGGCAATAACGAGGGAGATCAGCGCCCTCCTGTGGCCGCGATTTATGGCAATTACTTTGCCTGCTCCCGGAGAGGTGAACGTGACATCAGGTTTTTTTTTGTCTGCAAAAAGGACCTGGCCAAGTTTGACAATGTCACCGACAGATACTGCGAAATCCGGTTTTACTCCAATATAGTCATCGCCGAGAAGGGCAACCGTTGATGGGTGTTTTACATCAGAGATAATCTGATCGGGCCGGCCTGCGATGGGCAGATCCAGGCCTTTATTAATGCGTATTTTCTGTGATTCCATAGGATGAGACCACTATAATGATATCACAGACCGGCGGAGTGAGAAAGGGGGGCAGTACGGAGAGTGCTAAAGAACTGAAAATGATGGCCGGTGAACAGCCATATTTATTTAATTGTGTATTCCTTCAGTTCCCAGATATCTCCTTTTCTGTTGATCCTTTTTATGAGTTGCTTGACTTCCGGGGCATACCAAAAGTACATTTTTTCCGGCATTGTAATCATTTTATCCCTTTCAGCAGCTTCTATATAAACGCTGATTTTAAATGCCTGAAAAGTTCCAGCTGGTACGGTCACCGGTTCATAAGCTGCTACTTTGTGTTGAGCACGTATGCTGTTCTTTCTTCCTCCTGCAGTTCCTTTCCTTTGATACATATAGTCCCACTTTGCCCCCTCCTTTAAAGGAAACTGAATAATAGGCCCTGGATAACCAACATGAGTTCTCTTTATTTTGGAAGTAAAATAGAACTGTGAAGTTTTATTGCTTCCGTTTAGACGAAAAACATACTTATCGTTCTCTTCTCTTAGAAATGTATGGGTTCTTTCTTTGAATCTATTTTTGTTCATGAGGATCCAGGAATCACCTGCCGAATATGCAGGTCTCTCTGCCGCAGGCTCGACTGAACTGCAAATATCAGGAATAATCAAAAAAATCATTAAAAATATTGGAATTAGTATTCTCGTTATATTTTTCATCACAGTACCCGCCGATCATTCAACGGTCCTCCAATAAACCAGTACCCTTCTCACGAAAGGCCTGCCTTTATCAGGATGTCACGTATCTATCTTTCTCATAAAAATTATATAACAAGTGGAATGGTTTATCTGTCGGGTAAAAGCTGTATTTTTGTCGGGCAAAAGTAGTACAAAGATTTTTTAGAAAGGATTTTCGAGTGGTACTGAGCTTAATAACCGGACATCTTCAGATTCATAAAAGAACGGGAGTGGAACTTTCATCTAAGTATCAATAAAATACCACCCAATTAATTATTGAAGATTGCATCTAAGTATCAACAATATAGCAGGTTGTTGACATTCACGATTGCCAGTGGCAAGCAGGTAAAAGAAAAGGGCTTAGAATTAACCAAGCCCTTATTGAAACGATTACTTACTCACCTTTATTTTTCTTTTCGCTACTTTGCAGTTATTGCTTTCATCACTCTCTTCGATTCGTTTTTTGGAATCTGCACAGGCGATTATGTAATATTTACCAGGTTTTGTTTTTATCGGTATTTTGACTTTCGCTTTACGGTACTTTGAAGTTTCTCCGGCATCTAAACTTGGAACTTTCGCATATCCGATCTTCTTGTCTTTTCTCTTTTCATAGCGTTTGTTTTTTGAGAGGTACACATAGCTCTTAGAGGATTTTGCTGTGCCATCTCCCTTGTTGTAATTCTTTAATTTAACGGTAAACTTTTTCCC
>CALZGI010000145.1 GCA_945786855.1 Thermodesulfovibrionia bacterium
TGTGTTCAATATCATATGGTTTTCCCTTGATAGCTGCCACCCACTCGGAATTGACATATTCCCGGTCATCAGGATGGATACAATTCAGAAATATTTCATACGTCAGGGGGGTGCCAATGGGAACTCCAAAGTTTCGGTAGTTCTGGTCAGTCCATATTAATATATTTTTTACTATATCCAGTTCCCAAGTACCGACAGCGCCCATCTCCTGGGCTCTTTCAAAATAATGTTGGTGTCTTTTTATTTTTTCTTCAGCATGCTTGCGCTCGGTTATGTCCTGAATTTGAGACACGAAATAAAGGGGATTCCTCTCCTTGTCACGGACCAGAGAAACGCTTAAAAGAACCCAGACTAAATGTCCTTCCTTGTGATAGTATCTCTTCTCCATATGATAATTTCTAATTTCGCCTGACAGCATTTGACGGACATATTTGAGGTCAGCATCCATATCATCAGGGTGAGTAATGTCCTGGAAGGATAAGGAAAGTAATTCTTCCTCACTATATCCGACAATGCTGCATAAAGCTGAATTAACTTTTAGCCATTTGCCTTCCGGTGATACAAGTGCTATTCCAATGGCAGCATACTCAAATGCGCCTTGAAAACGTTCTTCGCTTTCACGAAGAGCTGCTTCTGTCTTATCATTCACGTTCAAACTATGGGCCTAATAAAATAAGTTGCGATGTTAGGTTTACATTTAAATATTAGCATTATTATGGTGTTTTCAACAGAAATTTTCGGAATAATTTTTTTTGGATGCAACCAATAATTAAAGTTAGTTATCTTGATTTTTGAAGTATTCCCTAAAAGCTCAATAAGAGGGGATTATAAATAACTTTCAGTCTGTAGCAACCTCATTGAGTAAAGCGAATTACTAAGCGTCTGAACTTCCACGGCAAACTGATGATTTCAACGGGTTATGAATAAGGCAGGTTCAGACTGAAGCTTATACAAAAGTGAACATAACAAAGTCTATCCAGTAATATGTGCACTACGGCTGAAAGATTCACGCGATGGGAACGCTTATTCCGGTACAGGGGTAAAATGTTATCATAATCAGTCCAGAAGCAAAGAATGGAATGCCTATATGTCAATAGAGAGTTCACACACCGAGGTCTTCAAATCCAAACGCGATATCTGGATAACGGCATTCGTCTGGGGCACTTCTCTCCTGCTCTGGGTTTTTTCCTTTAGCATCATTGCCTCAAAGGGCCCGGTCAACGAGCGGCTTATCGGAACCTCCATCACCTTTCTGATAGGCCTCATAGCACCATGGTTCTGGCTTACAACCCTGTACGTAGTTTCGACTACATCACTTTACATTCAAAGCGGGATGCTGCACAAGGAACTGAAGTTAAGTGATATCCTGCGAGTTACGTATAAAGGGCCGGGGGGCGGGTATAATTTTGCTTTCTCCCGTGACTCCCTGCATATCGAAGTCGAAGGATCAGATCGTGGATACCGGGTATCGCCCTCAAATCGCCGCGGATTCCTGACAGCTCTCGAAATACGATGCAAACATCTGAAGGCCGAGGGAGAAAACCTCGTTCCGTCATCCCTTTATTTCTCCTCTATGACCTGATCCTCTGCATCTTTATTATCCACGGAAAGAAGTTCCGTAATTGTTTCCACAGGGGCTTCTACAGGGCCTGTTGTCATCACCGGAGCTGCATCGATAGATTCCACATTAAGAATGAAAGTGATTCTTTGAAGAGAGGATAGTATCATGGTTTTTTCCCACTCTGCAAGTTTGGAAAGCTCATGCATGAAATGTTCCTGCAGCATTGAAGGTGACGACTTTATCATGGCATAACCGGAATCGGTCAAACGTATAAGGTAACTCCTCCCATCCTGGGTGCTGCGAGTTTTCCGTACCAGTTCTTTCTTCTCAAGCCGGTTGATGATCCCTGTGATAGTTGCATGGCTTAGATGTACTTCCTTTGCAAGTCCACCGGGTGTCATTTCATTCTTCTCGGCAAGTTTCTTTAAGCTTATAAGCTGCGGCGATGTCAGGCCATATTGCCGGGCAAGGTATGATGAATGCATGTCAATGGCACGCATGATCCTCCGCACACTTAATAAAATTTTCTCTTCATAATTTCCGTGTTCTTCCAAGGTAAGGCCTCCAAATTCTTGATGAGTGAGACATATTATTTAGCATGTTAACTATTATTTGCAATGTTGAAGGCATTTTAATAAATAACACGGTCACTAAATTTAATATAGAAATTTATATTATCGTTAATTATTAAAGGGTTAGGTGTTGGCCTGCATTATCTGTAGGTATTTAGTATAATAAGGGCTTCACTGTCTCAGGATTTTCTATTAAATATACAGGAGCTTTTATGAAGATAGTTGATGACACAATGCCTGTTATCAGTAAAGAACGAGTATTCCGTTTGCTCGGCCAGAAAGACAAAGGGGTATCGGGCAGGCTTTCGAAGAAGGTTGATAAGCATATTGCCGGTCTTGAGAAAATGATGCGGCCTAAAGTTCTTTACACCACAAAGAAGATTCGGAAAATAGAAGGCAACACTGTGACTCTTGAAGGTGATGTAAAACTTAAAAGCGCCAAGATATCAAAGACTTTCAGAAAGTGTGACCGGATTACATTCTTTCTCGCCACTTTAGGTGAGCAGGTAGATAATGTAATTCGTTCATCGCTGAAAGAAAAAAAGCTCTCCGATGCTTATATATATGATGCGATAGGCTCTGCAGCGGTAGAGGCGACTGTAGAGGATTTCCAGAATAAAATGGACTCAACAGTCAAAAAGAAGAACCAGAGGACCACTCTCAGGTTTAGCCCCGGCTATTGTGACTGGAAGATAAAGGAACAGCAGAAAGTCTTCACTGTTCTCGAAAATGACCTGATTGACGTTGATCTGAATGAGAGCTATCTGATGGCACCGAGGAAATCGGTGTCAGGGGTGTTCGGTATCGGCAGCAGAGAGCTTGTTGATAAAGATGAAACAAATCCGTGCAGGTTATGCGGCATGCATACATGTGTAGCACGAAGAGTATAAAGGAAGGTGTTATAAATGAGTACAATCAGTTTAGACAAAACAGAAGTTTCCATAGATAAACTTCAGGGGTTTTCGGGGGGCAGGTATAAGCCTTTAAGTGAAGATGATATACAGTCCATACATGAAACTTCCATGAAGGTCTTTTCCGAAATCGGAATCAAGGTGCAGAATGATGAAGCCTTTGAGATGTTTTCTTCTGTAGCGAGTTCGATAGACCGTGAGAACAATATTATAAAGCTTGATCAGGAGACAGTCATGGATCTCATCTCGACTGCTCCTCCTGTTATTACACTCTATGGCCAGAAGCCGGAACATACGCTGGATGTAGGCGGTACAAACGTATATGCCGGCACAGGCGGTACAGCGCTCTATGTTATGGATCCTGGAAAGGACGATCGCAGGAAAGCAACGCTGAAGGATTTAAAAGACATTGCACGTGTGGTAGATAAATTGACCAATATAGACTTTTTTATGCTCCCTGTTCTTCCATCGGAAGTCCCTGATGAACATATTGACGTTAACCGTTTCGGCGCTGCCCTGAGCTATCAGAGCAAACATGTGACCGGAGGGTGCTATTCAATTGAAGGAATCAGGGAAGTGATCAGGATGGCGGAAATGATAGCCGGGTCTCCGCAATTGTTAAGAAAAAGGCCCATAGTCTCTTTTGTCACATGCTGCGGGATCAGCCCCTTTGTACTTGATGACCATTACAGTATGCTGACTCTGGAGGTATGCAGGGCAGGCATTCCGGTTATCACTCCTGTTGAGCCGCTTTGCGGATCCACATCTCCTGTTACTCTGGCCGGAAACCTTGTAGTGCAGAATGTTGACACCCTTGCAGGAGTCATGCTTACGCAGCTGGCCAATCCAGGTTCCCCTGTTTTTTACGGCTGCATATCCAGCATATCGGACATGAAAGATCTGAAGTACCTGAGCGGCGCCGTAGAAATGGGGCTTATGAATGCAGCAGCATCACAGCTGGCAAACAGCTATAATCTGCCTATCTATGCCACCGCAGGAATGTCCGATTCAAAGACACTGGATGCACAGGCAGGATATGAATCTGCAGTCACAAACCTGCTTGTTGCCATGGCAGGAGGAAATTATATTCATGATGCAGCGGGACTGCTGGAATTTTGTTTAACTGCAAGCCTTGAAAAATACGTTATTGACGATGAGATACTGGGTATGACCAAAAGGGCTTTGAAGGGCATCAAGATAACGCCTGACAGCCTGGCCTTTGATGTAATGAAAAAAATCGGCCCCGGCGGACATTTCGTCTCCACGAGACATACCCGCAAATTTATGCGGAAAGAGCAGTTCCATCCTAAAATAAGCGATCGCAGTACGCGCAAGGAATGGTTGGAAAATGGCTCTCCCGATACCCGGACTAAAGCCATGCAGCGGGTTGAAGAAATACTGAGTACACCGGCACTCCCTATACCTTCCACTGAAGTAATGGACAAGATTAGATCCCTGATTAAAGGAATTGATACAAAGGTAATATAAATTGTAAGGGCGAACGGCCGTTCGCCCCTACGGATATATTATTTAGGAGAACAATGCTGATTATTGGTGAAAATATAAATGCGACAATTCCCAGGATAAAGGAGTTGATTGTAAACCATGACGGGTCCGCCCTTGGAGACCTGGCTGCCAGGCAGGAGCAGGCCGGTGCTCATATTATTGATGTCAATGTTGCAACGGGAGTCGGCACAGCTGAGGATGAGATGAATGATATGAAGTGGCTGATAGAACTTGTCAGTGAAAAAATAGATGTAAAGCTCTGTGTTGACAGCGCGGATACTGCTGTACTGAGGGCCGGTATTGAAGCCGGCGGTGATAAGATAGGGCTCATCAACTCTGTCAAGGCTACTGAAAAAAACATCGCAGAAGTACTTCCTCTTGCAGCTGAATCAGGACTGCCAGTTATAGCGCTCGCAATGGATGAAGAGGGAATCGCTACAGACTCTGCCACCAGGCTCAAAGCTTGTGAAAAAGTCATCAAGGGAGCTGAAACCCACAAAGTGCCTGTTGAGAACATATTCTTTGATCCCCTTGTGATGCCTGTGAGTACCGACATCCGGCAGGGAGTCACAACACTTGAAACATTGAAAGGTATTAAAGAGGAGTTCCCTCAGGGAAAGACAGTGCTTGCTGTCAGCAATGTTTCTTTTGGACTTCAGAAAAGAACTCTCATAAATCAGGCCTTGATACACATGGCCCAGTACCTTTCTGTTGATGCCCTGCTGGTGAATCCATTAAACGAGGAATTTATGCTGGCCATAAAAGCCGGAGAAACGGTTATGGGCAGGGACAGACACTGCAGAAAATATTCCCGCGCAGTTAGAAAAATGAATTAATAATTACGAATTACAAATTACGATATGGAGACATGATGACAGATCAGTTTAGAAAAGGAGTTATCGTACGGGATCCCTTCAAAAGGCTCTCCGATGACGAAATAAAAATATTAGACAAGGCCTCCACGGACATCCTTGAAAACCTCGGCCTTCAATGTTTTAACGAGCAAGCCGCGGATATATTCAGTAAAAAGGGGTGTACCGTCAGCAAACATGATGAGCGCTCGTGGTTAGTGAAAATACCGGCAGGTGTTTTAAAAGATGCAGTATCAAAAGCACCGTCTAAGGTAACACTTGGTGCACGTAACCCCGGGAACCGGCTTATACTTGACGCTGATACTCCCCGTATATATTTCGGCAGCGGCTCTGAAACGAACATATGGCTCGATGCTCATATGGAAACCTTTGTTAGTGAAAACAACCCGGAAAAGAAAAGACAGCTTGCTGTATATACTCAGAAGAGGGGAAACATCGAAAGGCTTTCCACTGCGGCAAGGCTTGCAGAGCAGCTTGAAAACCTCGATTTTTTTATCCGTCCCGTAAATATACAAGATGAAGAAATAAATGAGAACAACCATGACGTCAATAAGTTCTACCACTCTCTGAACAATACCAGTAAACATGTGATGGCCGGTCTTACAA
>CALZGI010000146.1 GCA_945786855.1 Thermodesulfovibrionia bacterium
CATCACGGGATATCCCCTTTGTCTGCTTGTTATGAATTTCTGCAAACTTCCTGAGATGATAGTCAACGATGAGGGGGACATCCTCTGTTCTGTCCCGCAGTGGCGGTACTTCAACGGTAACGACTTTCAGGCGGTAAAACAGGTCATCTCTGAACTTTTCTTCTTTTACAAGCTGCTCCAGGTTCTTGTTCGTCGCTGAAACAATTCTCACATCTACTTTAATTGTCCTGGTGCCCCCTACCCGCTCGAACTCGGATTCCTGCAAAAACCTCAAGAGCTTTACCTGAATTGAAGGAGGCAGGTCACCTATTTCATCAAGAAAAAGTGTTCCGCCATGAGCAAGTTCAAATCTCCCTTTCTTCATGTATAAAGCCCCCGTAAAGGCACCTTTTTCATGACCGAAAAGTTCACTTTCCAGGACTCCTTCGGCAAGTGCGGAGCAGTTGACCTTTACAAATGGGCCATCAGCAACGAGACTGTTATAATGCATAATGTTCGCAACAAGCTCTTTCCCTGTTCCACTCTCGCCCAGTATGAGTACTGTCGCCTTTGTGGATGACACGCGCTCCACTAAATCCAGTATCTCCTTTATTCCCCGTGACTTTCCGACAAGGGTCGTTGCGTCAATTTCCTCCCTGATTCTCTCCTTCAGCAGTATATTCTCTGATCTTAGTTTTTTGTTTTCAATGGCATTTTTGATGGTTATCTCCAGCTTGTTCAGATCAATGGGTTTGGTGAGATAATCATAAGCGCCTCTGCGCATCGCATCAACGGCCGATTCAATTGTGGAGAACCCGGTAATAAGGATCACGACCACATCATTGTTGTTTTCGTGGACCTTCTCGAGCAGCTCAAGACCATCCATTCCCGGCATTTTCATGTCACTGAGAACAATTTCGATATCACTGTTTTCGCTGAGTTGCTGAACAGCTTCATGACCATTCGATGCAGTATACGCCGTATATTCAGGTGACAGGTACTTCGCAAGATTGTCACGGACTGTCTTTTCATCATCTACTATTAAGATGGAAGGTTTCATGTTAAACGAGCTCCCTTTCTACAGGAAGAAGTATCTCGAACGTCGTCCCGCCTCCTGTATTACTCCTGCAGTCGATCTTCCCTCCGTGACTCTCTACTATCCTCTGGACAATAGAAAGACCCAGACCGAGGCCCCCTTCTCTCGTACTGAAAAAGGGTGAAAATATTTTTGAAAGATTTTTATCCGGAATTCCTTCCCCGGAATCGGAAACCCGAATAACAGCATTATTGTCTGACATCAATGTTTTAATATCCAGCCTCCCCCCGCTCTTCATGGCCCTGAGAGCATTCTGTGTGAGATTGAGCAGAACTTCCCGGAACTGACCTTCGTCAAATTTTATCACAGGCATCTTTTCCTCAGAGGAAACACTGAGAGTCACTCCTGAATTCTTTGCACTTTCTGAAATGAGGTCAGCCACTTCCTTTACAACAAGATTAATATCATTCTCATAAAAACGGGGGGCTGGAAATTTTGCAAACTTCACAAATTCCTCAAGAATACTGTTGATTCTGTTTATCTCTGTCTTTATGAGATTCGCAGTCTCATGAGCGGAAGAATCATCTCCGTAGTTTTCCGACAGTTCCCGTAAAAGCATCTGTGTGCTGATTGAGAGTGAATTCAGGGGGTTTTTTATCTCGTGTGTAACGCCGGCAGCAATCTGTCCTACAGCAGCAATTTTTTCTGACCGGATGAGAGCGTTCTGGGTATGCTGCAGCTGTTCATTGGCATTCTGCAGTTCCACCGTCCTCTCTACAACCTTTTTTTCAAGCTTATCATTGAACTCTCTCAGAAATTCATCATTTTCCTGCAGCTTTTCAGCCATTTTATTAAATGACTGGTACAGCTGACCTATTTCAGTCGTAGAATCAGTATGTACCCTTTTGTCCAGTTTCCCCTCTGCAAATTCCATGGTAGCAGAAGCCAGTGCCTTAATAGGGGTTACTACATTCCTGAGCAGAATTATATGACCGGCATAAATAGACAATCCCCCGATGGTAATAAATATGAGATATATAACAAGGATTAACTGCATGTTTGACAATGATTCTTCTATAAAGGTATTTATCCTGGATAAATGAACCGAATTGATTTCGCTGGTAAATTCCTCGATCGCATAAGCAGAACCCTCCAGCTCAATAAGTCTGTCCCTGTCAAACTTTCCCGTCTTCGAATAGTCTTCCATAAATTGACTGATAAACTTCAGGTCTTTAACATTTTCAAGAACTTTATCTAACAGTTCAACTTCGGAATTTGTCACCCCCGGATGGAGTTTCAGTTCATCGTCCCTGTATTCCTCGACTTTTTTTCGGAGTTCCGATATGATTTCGATTGTCTCCCTTGAGTACAACTCATCCTGCTCAATGAGAAAGTGATGCATGGAAAGTACCAGACGGTATGCATCGGAGTGCATACTGTCAACTTCAATAATATCTTTACTTAATTCTTCGATTTCATGAGCATTGTGCAGGATATCCTTTGTGAGAAAAATGCTGACACCGCCGACAAAAATGACCACCAAAAAGGCAACAGCATTTGCGATGGTGATACTTTTTCCAAGTTTTTTGAGCATAGTTATATTATAAAGGTTTTGACATAAATATATAAAACCTGACAGCACTGTCACCTATGACGCCAACAAGGGACTTATCATTTTTTACATTAAATAATCTATAGTTACAATTTATTATGTCATGAATTTTGGCAAGACCCGCAACATACTGAGTATGTCAGATTGGCATGATTGGAGTCATGAAGGCGTCCTCAGTGCCGGAATGCCGCTGCAGACGGATTCTTTCTTCTCAGGCATTATTCATTTTCTAGCAAAAATCATAATTTACCCTATATAATATAATCCTGAATTCATGAACCATTTGGGAGACATACATGATTACCGGTAAACCATTTCTTACTGTTGAGCAGATTCAGAGGAGAGTGAAGGAACTCGCTGCACAGATATCCGAAGACTATGAAGGGAAAGAACTCCTGGCAGTCGGAATATTAAAAGGTGCATTCATGTTCCTGTCCGACATGGCAAAACTGATTCAGGTGCCCATGAACGTCGATTTTCTCGTAGCATCAAGCTACATCAAAACCCATACCACAGGAGAAGTCGTAATTCATGCCGACATAAGGGAAGATGTAAAAAATAAGCATGTAATCCTCTTTGAAGATATCGTGGATACGGGCCTCACATTACAATATCTGAAAGAGGTAGTATTGAGCAAGAAACCGGCCTCAGTAAAAATCTGTACCTTTCTGAATAAAAAAGCTCACCGACAGGTTCATATGGATCTGGACTATGTCGGCTTTGATATCCCTGATGAATTTGTAGTCGGTTATGGCCTTGATTACGACAACAGATTCAGAAACCTCCCCTATATTGCAATTTTCAAGGAAGACAGCGTTGATAACATCAAGGGCTGAATTTTACCTCACGAGATGATTATCTCTCATACTCTTCGGTAAATGCTGCATATTGCCCTGTTCCAGCCTGAAATCCCGCCCAACACGGGAAATATTGCGCGGCAATGCGTAGGAATGAACTCCATGCTTCACATTATAAAGCCTGTGGGATTCGACTTAAGCAGTAACGCTGTTCGCCGGGCAGGACTTGACCACTGGGACGATTTAAAGCTCACTGTACACGAAAACCCCGACAGGTTTCTGAACTGGCTCGGGAATCGCACTCCATGGCTGATTACCAAGGTCGGAACGCTCCGTTATGATACTCCTGAATACAATGATGAAGATGTCCTTGTTTTCGGAAGTGAAATCAGAGGACTCCCTCAGGAATGGCTTAAACGATGGTCTGACCGCACAGTACATATTCCCATTTTAGGAGAGGTGCGAAGTTACAATCTTGCCAATAGTGTGAGCATAGTCCTCGCAGAGGCAAGTTTGAAGGCCGGACTGTTTGAATAGTGCTAAAGCCCGGAAGATCGTCAGTATATTATAAGTTATCTTTTAACTGACGCGCTGTTCATTCTGGTGCCCGAGGCCGGACTCGAACCGGCACAGCCAAAAGACCGAGGGATTTTAAGTCCCTTGCGTCTACCAAATTCCGCCACTCGGGCGCTGCACGTGAAATAGTCCTCAGAGCAAGAGCGTAATAGTTCTTGCTGCTCCCTGAAGCTGTGATATTATACTACAACTGTTGTAGATTTGTAGATTCAAAATAGCATTTCGGACACTCTATTGATATGTACCGGACTGGTTCTTCTCCCTTGCGGTTTCAGCTGATTTTGATTAAAATGGACGACTATTGAATATTCGATTTATTTACATAAGCCTGCATGATCCTGTTATTTACTAACTATGATAGGAGCAGTTAATTTTCAGCGGAAACAAAGAAAGGACACAAACAATGAATAAATTGCACGACGAATTCGGTGCCTGCATGATTGGCGAAAACAGCGCGTTCAGGTTCCTGTGCGGGGAAAATATGGATGAGATATCGGAATTTTTCGAGTCGAAGACCGTACAGTCCGGAGAGGTCCTCTGGAAAGAGGGAGATCCCTCGGATTACATGGCGATTATCAGCTCCGGCAAGCTCGAGATAAAGAAGCAGACCGAAATTGAAGACAAGCATGTGATCGTTGGAATATACAGCAGCGGCGCCGTTGTCGGCGCACTCGGCATTCTGGACGGAAGACCGAGGGCCGTCACCGTTTCAGCTCCCGAAGATGTATCTCTCATAATTGTTACCAGGGAAAACTTCAGTAAACTGACAAAGACAAAACCGGAACTGGGGGTTAAACTCCTGGAAGGCATGCTCTTATCAGTCTCAATGCGATTGAGGTACTCTTATGAACGGCTGGCCAAATTTTTCTGATCAGAATATTGGGCCGCAAGGTCCCTGCACTTCTCGAAGAGGAATAGACAGAATAGTCCGTCGGCCTTCTGGATCTGCAGTGTTATCTTTCAACCCGCTTCGCTCATTCATTCCCTCCTGATAAAGTAAAGTGCACCTCACTTCTCCTTCAAGAACAATGGCTGCTCAAAAAAAAGAAAGCAGAGATTAGAATATCCAATCTCTGCTTTCCGAATACTCTCTGTGTTCATTCATATCACTTCATGACTTTTATTTTTCGGCGTGCAACTCTGCAATTGTTTTTCTCGTTGCTCTCAGCAACTTTCTTCGTTTTATCTGCGCAGGCTAGCACATAATATTTATTCGGCTTCGTGCTTTTCGGTATTCTCACCTTCGTACTCTTTTTGGAATATGCGCCCGGAACCAAAGACGGAACTGTTCGACAACCGAGCTTCTTGTCACTCCTGTTCCAACGTTTGTTTTTCGAAAGATAAAAACAGGTTTTTGTACTCCTTGAAGGTGCATCACCGATATTTCTTGTCTGATCTTTAACGGTGAACTTTTTCCCTCGTTTCTTTTTCTTGGGAGGCTTGTTTACAGATTTCATCATCAAATCAGCAAGTACGCAGCCCTGATTGCTGCTATCA
>CALZGI010000147.1 GCA_945786855.1 Thermodesulfovibrionia bacterium
ATACTTTTTAATAATTATTTCTAAATTTAGCGTGAAATTGAACAGTGAGGCATAATTGCCTTTGCTCAACCACGTAAATCGGCGGAAGGGGTTTCAATACTGCATTTGGGACAAGAGGAAACGACAGTTGTGAATAAGTATTTTTTGAAAAATCGGATACAAAACATCTCCGGAAGCTTTTCAGCCTTCCATCTCACAGGCTACATGGTGTTCACATCTTGAAGCTTTTTCTTCATTTTTTCAATCAGCTTTGCATAGGATTCGCTGACAATAATTTTATTATACTGGCTTCTATAGGTACTGATAAAGCTGACACCCTCAACCACGACATCATAGACCCACCACTTCCCGTCCATAAGGATAGCCTTGTAATCGATGGGGATATCCACATCCTTTGTAACGATTGTTGTGCTTACCATCGCGTATTTCCCTTTGCCCTTCATCACCTCTTTATCGTATATAACCTTTTCATCGGTATATGCCTCTATTTTACTGATATAGGATGAAACCAGTAAATCCGCGAAAATGTCCGTAAACTCAGCCGCTTCTTCAGGGGTTCTCGGCTTCCAGTGCCTCGCCAGGGAACGCTTTGACATTTCCTCAAAATTGAAGCGGTCCCGTATAAGCAATCTTATTTTGTCCCGGCGCTCCATTTTCTTTTCAGGAAGAGACAACGTCGTGTCTCTCAACACAGTCAGGACAGCATCAACGGTTCCCTGAATTGCCTCCTTCGGGGTTTCGGCATATGCCTTCTCTGATAAAAAAACTGCCGTACAGATGAACATTATTGTTAATACTATTGCCGTTATTGTTTTCATTGCAACTCCTGGATTCATTAAATTATTTACCAACTCACTCCGGCTCTGGCACCTCATAATTATCATTATAAAACTTATTTTTCGTTGTCGAAAATATATTTACCAACCAGTTCTTCCAGTTCAATGGCTGACTCCGTTTCAATGATCTCTCCTCCGCTTTCAATAAACTCATCGGAACCGCCGGTTTTAATCTTTACATATTTATCGCCGATTATTCCCTGTGTCCGAATGGAGGCAATGACATCTTCCTGGAGCTTCACATCGGGGTCAATGAGAAGCTCAATCTCGGCTTCGTAGTCATTAAGGGTGATCGCCGACACTTTCCCCACAGTGACCCCCGCAATTTCCACAACGGAACCCTCCTTCAGGCCCGACACATTAGCAAAGCGGGCCGTTACAGGATACTGTTTTGTGCCGAACAGGCTGATATCACCCAGTTTGATCGAAAGATAGCCAACACAAAGGAGTCCCGTTATTAATAAAATTCCTACTCCTGTTTCAACATTAATGTTTCTCATAATTAAACCTCCATTTCACTTGAATATAACGGACCCATGGTTGTTTCCACAAATTCCTTAACAATGGGATTATCAGAAAGCTGAAATTCTTCAGGTGTCAGACAGCCCTGAATAACTCCGTCATGAAGCAGTGCCACATAATCAGCCAGTTTGAATATCTTTGGAACGTCATGGCTGACAATGACTGCCGTGTATCCCAACTGGGTCTGGGTTCTCGAAAACACCCTGTATATTTCATTACTCTTCTTAACATCCAGTCCCGTTGTCGGCTCATCAAAAAATATAATCCGCGGATCAAGGACAAGGGCCCGTGCAAGTCCGACTCTTTTTTTCATTCCGCCGCTGAGCTGGGGCGGATACTTGCTGTTTGTACCTTTTACATCCATCATTTCCAGTTTCTCTTCCACAATGTCCGCGATTTCCTTTTCGGTTTTTTTCGTCCTCTCCCTCAGCGGCATGGCAACATTATCAAAAATCGTCATCGAGTCAAATAGGGCAACTGATTGAAAGAGGACACCGAAGTCAGTCCGTATTCGTTTCAGTTCTCTTTTATTTGCCTTACTGATGTCGGTCCCGAAAACCATTACTTTTCCCTTTTCAGGCCTCACAAGACCGAGAATGTGCTTGATGATCTGGCTTTTCCCCTGTCCGCTTCCGCCAACGATCACAGTCGTCTTCCCCTCGGCAATAGGGAGGTTCACTCCCTTGAGCACCTGCTGAGTTCCATAGGCCTTCCATACATCCTGCATATCAACCGCGGCCTTATCCTTCTTCACCTCATTCATAGCAATACCGATGTCAGCAGATAGTCAAAGAACAGTATGCTCACCGACGACAGCACAACTGCATTCGTCGTCACCCGGCTCACACCTTCTGCGCCAAATCCGCCCCCCTTTGAAAGGTGTACAAAATATCCCTTGGCAGAGCTTATCCAGATAATCAACATTCCAAAACAAACAGATTTCAATAACCCCATATATATATCACTCCACTCAACCGTCTTATATATGCTCGAAAAATACGTCCCCTCCCCGACACCAAGAAGACCTACTCCCACCAGATATCCTCCCAGTATGCCGATTACATCGAAGATCGCTGTGAGCAGAGGAAGGGAAATTAAGCCCGCTATAAATTTGGGAGCAACAATATATTTGTGTGGATCGATTGCCATGCAGTCCAGTGCATCGATCTGTTCCGATATGCGCATGACTCCGATCTCGGCACATATGGCCGATCCCGCCCTGCCCGTAACCATCAACCCTGCCAGAACAGGCCCCAGTTCCCTTATCAAGCTGAGGGCGACAGCCGATCCAAGAAGGCCTTCAGCGCCAAATTTACTGAGAGTATGGTAACCCTGAAGACCAAGGACCATTCCCGTAAAGGCCCCGGTAAATAAAATTACAAAGATGGACAGAGTGCCGATGATATAGGTCTGCTTAATAATGGGATATATCTTGTATGGAGGTTTCAGTATACTCAGGAAGGAGTAATATAAAAAAATACCCATCCTGCCCGCTTCATTGATGTAATAAAGCGTGGAGGCACCTATCTTTTCAAAGTAGTTCAACATTCTTTAGTCATATTTATCGACAGTTACGAGCTTCCATTATACTAATTCAAGCAACTTTACTCTTTTCTTTACTGCAGTTAAGAAGCAAGCTGACTTTAACAGCATACCACATATCAGATTATCTTAAAACCATCATGTCCTGCGCCTGAAAACTGTTGTTCACCCGCGGCACCGTAAATGCTGCCAGCATCGCCTTCCCTTATATCACAGCTTCTATAGAACTGCAATGAATTGCACTGTAATAAACATAAATATCATTTCCCTGCTTACGGGTAATATGACCACTGCCTTCATCGCTTCAATACCATCTGATTATCCCTATTTCACGCTCTGGCACGGTCTGCTCTTTGGCTGAACAGGCAGTTTTTTGTTTCACCATTCAGCGTCCATTGAATAGGTTAATATTCGGCATCATGGTACCATTTCTTTACTTATTCAGCCTGTCGAAGTTTATGAACGGTTTAGTTTATAACCTCATTGGGGCCAGACGTCACCCACGGCAATCATATCCGTATAAAATGAACATGATAACTTTTCAGTGCCACGAGAAAGGCAGAATTAAAAAATCTTGGCTATACGGTCTGTTGATCTCTTGAGACGGTTTGATATGACTAAAAATATATGCTTCAGAAGCTTCAATCCCAGCATGGGATGCTCCGTAATAAGCTTTTCAAAATTGCTGCTGGAGAGCATTACAATGTCCACAGGCTCCAGAACAACCGCCGTGACAGAACGGGCATGATCGGTGAGGAGGCAGAGTTCTCCCACTACAGAGCCTCTGGAGAAGGTTCCAACGATCATATATTTTCCTTCAAATTCTGTCTTCTTTTTTATTCCGAGTTTCCCGGAAATAACGAAGACTGAGTAATTGTCACTGTCTCCCTCCTTCCAGAGAATCTCCCCGGCGGCTACCTGGCGGTTTTCACAGAAACTCAGAAAGGCCTGAACTTCATCCTCAGTGAGCGCATGAAAAAACTTGAATACATCGTTCATTTTCTCGTTCAGTTTGTCCATTCTCTTTAATGCCGGCATAGTGAACTAATCGGCATTAGAAGGCAATAACTTGAAGTCATTTTCCCGGCAATGTTCATTCGTGGATATTATGCTATTACTACAGGATGTTACTCCCTCTCCCTCTTAAAGCCGATCTTCTTTTTCTTTTTCTCCGAAGGCTCCATCAGCGAGTAGATCGCCTCAAACACGACCTTGAACTGTTCATCGTATTTATTCTCCAGGGCTTTGATTTTACGGGCGAGTGCAGCATTCGAAGCAAGCATCTTTCTGAGATTGACAAAGGCCCTCATGATTTCAATGTTTACATTGATAGCACGCCTGCTCCTAAGGACGCTTGACAGCATGGCAATCCCCTGTTCAGTGAACGCATATGGGGCCGCCCTTCGAAGACCGCCCCAGCTTGAAGTCACAATTTGTGATTTCAAGTTTTCAAATTCCTCTTTGCTGAGCTGAAACATAAAATCTGCGGGAAAACGATCACTGTTTCTCTTGACCGCCTGCATCAGTGCACGTGGTTCAACATCGTACAGGCCGGCAAGATCAGTACTGAGCATTACTTTCTGACCCCGGATCATAAATATTCTTTTCTCAATACTGTCCGGTAGAATTAAATCAGCCAAACCAGTCTCCTTAATTTAAATACACTTATAAAAGTGGCCACAATCTCTGACTACCTCAACAGCGGTTCTTTAAACTTCATATCGAGGTTCAACCTCGATATGACCAGCTCTCAAACCACCATCTCCACCGCGACCCCGACCTGCGAACCAAGGTTCTCTTTTCCGCCCAATCTTTTAATCCGGGCATTCAGGGACACGCCCCGGTCCATCAGCTGGGCTATGACCGAATTGTCCGAGCGGGGGATATAGCCAATTTTTTCCCGCCCCCAGAAAATCTGCACCGCGTCATAATCATAGGGGTTCTTCGGCTCTCTGACCAAACGGAGCACGCTCCCTTCATTCATGCTCCGCTTTACTTTCTCCCCTTCATAGTATTGAAATCCCGCTACATCTGATTCGAGCAACAAAACGTTTTTCTGATCCTGAACTGCTTTTGCCTTCAGTGCAGCCGGGAGTAACAGGCCCGCCGGTGCGGCAAAGAGTGAAGTTAAGACATTTCTTCTTTTCATAAAAATGACCTCCATATGTTTATTTGCTCTTATGGTAAAACATGCACTATGTCAATTCGTGTCATAGTGG
>CALZGI010000148.1 GCA_945786855.1 Thermodesulfovibrionia bacterium
ATAAGAAACAGGTCGATCAACCAGCCGATCCCGAGAAGTCCGAGCGTGAAAAAATAGACTGTGCCCGAGATGGGTTTGCCGAAATAAAAACGGTGGGCCCCTGTGAATCCGAATATCCACAAAATATATCCGAATAACTTAAGATGTGTTTTATCCATGGTATCTATAAAAAAGGTTCCGAGAGGGCAAGGGTTCAAGGTACCGAGGGAACAGATAAAAGATTAAAAACGTATTTATTAAATCCTGGAACTTTAATCTGGTATTCTTTGTCAATCGTTTGTCCCTTGACCCCTTGGCCCCTTTTTTTTATATTACACAGTTTACCAGAAAGGACAGGCCTGTTTCGTCCTTTACTATGGAAATTGCGCTGTCACTAAATCCGGCACCCAAGAGAAGTTGCGTGATTTCATCTTCGGACCTGTAATTAAGTTTCCAGTCAGCCAGGTATTCCATCCATACCCTGAAAGGATTTCCCTTTACGGCATTTGCAAAAAAAAGATGACCTTCTTTCCTTAAGTGTTTTTGTTGCACCTGTTTAAGGAAAAAAGACAGATGCCTGTCGGTCATGTGATCGAAGAGTCCCCCCGTGACAATGAGATCAAAGGGCCCGAATTTTTCGATTTTTCTCAGGGCCTGGATTATGTTGCCGGGAACGATGCGCAGGTTTTTTAATTTTTCAAGTCGCTGCTTCGACAGCTCAAGGGCGTCATTGTCTATGTCATTGACAACCAGTTCGAACTCAATTTTCTGAATGTGCTTTTCAATACTCATGATGTCCCGGCAGCCGCCGCACCCCACGGAGAGGATCTTCTGTTCGTTCCGACCGTTTAAAAGCCTGTCAAGGATGAGAGCAGATTGATGGTGCAGTTTGTTCCTGTGCTGCTGGGCAATCGCTGAATTCAAAGCATATTCTTCAATATAAAACTCCACTGTTCCATAGAGCGACTTGTTCTCGAGGTCACAAAGATATTCCACGGTCTCAAAATCTCCAGGATATTTTCTCGGCCACTCCTGCAGGCGCTTTACAAAGACGGAACGGCTGTGGATATCCCTCGCAGGTTTTAATGTTTTTTCGATATACTCGGAAGGTTTCCCTTTTTTTTCAGCTTCCAGGATGGAAAAGCACAATTCATGCATGGAGGCAACAACTTTATGGTAGAGCTGGTGGCTGCCGTCGGTAATGATCCTCTCGAGATCCGTAAAATCTTTTACACTCTGCTGCAATGTATCCATGGCAAAAAACGCAGGGCACTGATTGAGTTACAATAAATTATCAAGAAAGTGAATTCTGCTGTAGAGTATATATTTTACTTCCGGAAGGCATGAAACTCAAGGAGGTTAATAAGCCCGAACGCCCGGGATTTCGCTAGCGGAGAGTCTGCCTTATTTCTCCTGTTTTTTGTAATTGAGCTCGACCGCGTATTCTCCGAATATGTACCCTTTTTCCGTTTTCAGCCATAGGCCTTCATCATTCTTTTCAATCTCTGCTGAGGTGAACACGTCCCCTCTGAGGGTCTTGCCGATAACCGGGGACCGGACGGACGGGGTTGCCCTGATATTGAGTATGTTTACTCCAGTTGCGTATTGTCTTGACATTGAGAAAGAACCTTTTTCATTCCCCTCGGACTTTCTCTTCAGATCAATGGTGTACCAGGCAGAAACATATCCTTTGTCCGTTTTCAGCCACAGGCCTTCATCATTTATTTCCTTCTCTGCTGAGGTGAACACAGTCCCTTTAGGTGTCTTGCCGACTATCGGGGACTGGACAGACGGGGTTGCCCTGATGTTGAGTACAGGTGTATTAACGGCATATTCCCTCTCTTTTTTGACTGTGAATTCAGTCTCTTCTAATTCTGCGACAGCTGATGGTGAACCTAACTTCTCTCCATTCCAATCAGCTTCTATTGTGCTGCTGTCACGTGTCTTCTCCTCTGTCGGTGGCCGATGAATTGTCGTTTCTGGTGTTGATGCGCTGGAGAGGAAGTTGTTATCACGTTCATCATCATATTGTTGGACAGAGACGTTCTGAGAAGATGACGATAGAGTATCCGGAACAGGGATTTTGGAGATGTCATCGAGGCTTTCATAGATCACAGGGAGGGCGATAAGGAAAACAATTACAGCTACGGTTATAAGAATAACGAGTATCCTCCCTCTATTCCCGGGAGCGATTTCCGGTATTGGTGCATTGTCTAAATTTACTTGACGGGAATTGGGCAGCAGCTTCTTCTCTTCCAGGGAATCATGACCTGCACCGAATGCCTCTGCGCTCCCCCGGTATACCCGGTCACTTTTTTCACATGTCTCCTGTTGCTGTAATGATGGGCTCTCATTTATCACGACCTCCGGGGTAGACGTGGATATTTCAATGACCGTGGAGAGGAGAGCCTGCATTCCCCGATGTGTTTCTCTGTCTAAGTTGTGAAAGGTTATTCCGATAATATATTTATACCATGATGATTTTGTCCAGATTATTTTTCCCAGGATGGAGACGGCTGATCCACTTTGAGGATGCTTCAGTATTATTTCCAGAATGTCTCCCAGATACAGTTCAGCATGAGATTGGGCCTCAAGCCTCAAACCTGTTTCAGATATGTCACTTGTTAAGCCAAAGTAATATTCTCCTCTGGAATTCTCCGGCCTGAATTCCGCATCCAGGAAAATTTCAGAATGTTCGTGTTCCCTCTTATCCAGTGACATTAGTGCTCTCTGTTCTCTGTTGCTGCCTGACCATTTCCGGGCCTCATAACAGCACTCTAGTTTCCTCTTAATTCATGTCAGTACTCATATGCTCCAGTATTCTTTCGGCTTTTTTTACCAACAAGTGTAGTGGATACAATCAGTGATTTAGTAATGGAAAGCGTTGTCCCATTCATTGATAGAGGTCCCGGGTGCACATCGACGATGAGCACTGAGCGGATTAATGTTGACTGCTCATTCTCCGTATTTAATTTTGAGAAATAAGATAAATGCTGCAAGCACGAAAGAAATAGAGTTTGCTAATAAAACAGGGAAAGCATGTATCAGAAACCCGTATATCGTCCATAGAAAAAGGCCTGTTGCAAGGATTATATACATTGACAGGGACAGGTCTTTCGTTTTTTTTGTTTTGATAGTTTTTATGACCTGAGGGAAAAAGGACAGGGTAGTACATGTTCCGGCAACCAGGCCTATGATGGCAATAGAGTTTATATCCATAAGATGTACGAAGGTCTATTTGATTAAGCTTCCCGGTTAGGGAAGACCCGAACAATATCTTGCATATAATAAGCAATGCAGACGATGAGTTGCAAGAAGGGTTGGCTGCATCCGGGAACCCCCTGTCTTATCCCTGAAATGAAAAAGCAAAGGGATGCAGGAAATCTTGAATCCCTTTGCTTTTATCTTCAAAAAGGCTGTAAAGCTGCCCTGATTATAAAACGGAGTCTAATCCAGAATATTATCAGGAACTTTCTTTTCAACAATCACCGGTTTCACTGTCCTGTCAACAATCTCTTTCGAACCGTTCACCTTGAGTTCGTTAAAGAGAAGCTCAAATTTGTCAGAAAGCTCTTTCATGATCGGGGCTTTCACGTCTGAGGGCAGGTCCCACCAGTTCTTTTTTATCAGACCGAAACCTTTCTTCCTGGTCTTGTAAAAGAACTGATCATCTGTCTGCCCTTCTTTCTGTTCATTCCCGAAGTTCTCTTTGATGTGGTCATATACCATGTTTTTAAAGTCAGCAGGCAGTGACGGACTGTCAAACATGATGTTCTGGAATCCCGTTGCAAGGTGGACTTC
>CALZGI010000149.1 GCA_945786855.1 Thermodesulfovibrionia bacterium
ACTGTTAATCAAGGGGGGATATTATTCCGTTTGAATTTAATTGCCATCTACAGAAGAATTCAGGCTTAAAAGAAATGGTGGAGCTGATCGGGATCGAACCGACGACCTCTTGAATGCCATTCAAGCGCTCTCCCAACTGAGCTACAGCCCCGTCTCATTCGTATGAAGCGGTAATCATTATACCATATCAGGACAGAAAAGCTTAATTAAGGTGGTCTCCTGTTACAATGCTTATACGTCTAAGAGCCGTTCTTCTTCCCCTCCGGCTCCCGTAAAACATACAAAGGCTTACGCTGGCCTTCATGATAGGAGCTGACGAGCATTTCCCCGAGGAGGCCCATGACAATAAGTTGTATCCCTACAATAACGAGCAGTACACCAAGAAGAAGCAGCGGCCTGTGCCCGATCGGGTGACCTGACAGCCACAAAGTCACCATGTACAGGTTAATGAAAAATCCCGTTATTCCACATGCCAGTCCAATGGGACCGAATGCCTGCATCGGCTTTGTGGAGTAACTCTGGAGGAATTTTACGGTGATCAGATCAAGAATAACCAGCAGGGTCCGCGATATCCCATACTTCGACTCGCCGCGGCGTCTCGGATGGTGGATCGTTTCAACTTCTTTTATCTTTACCCCGTACCAGCTCGCAACTGCGGGAATGAAACGGTGCATTTCCCCGTACATATTCATGTTTTTTACCACTTCAGCCTTGTATGCCTTGAGTCCGGAACCGTAATCACGGAGGTTCACTCCCGTCACCTTGCTGATGAGCCAGTTCGCAATGATGGAGGGGAATCTCCTGATAACGAAGGGGTCTTTTCTTTTCTTTCTCCAGCCGTTTACCACATCATATTCGCCTATATAAGAAACAAGCTTCGGAATATCTTTCGGATCATTCTGGAGGTCCCCGTCTATAGTGACAATAATATCTCCCCTGGCGTTGTCAAAGCCGGCTGCCCAGGCGGCAGCTTTCCCGAAGTTCCGCCTGAAGCGCAGGATTCGGACCTTCGGGTCCTTTTTTTCGAAAGGTTCGAGAAGAGCCAGTGTTCTGTCTGCGCTGCCGTCATCGATAAACAATAATTCATAATCTTTGCCGTCTTCATCCATTGCTGACTTCAGCGCATTGTAAAGATTTTCCACGTTCTCTTCTTCGTTATACAGGGGAACTACCACAGAAACTAACATAGAGTCCTTTCTTGCACGAGCATTGCAAATTGTATTTCAGTTCTGACATAAATAACTGTATTCAATTTTACCTTTTATATTAACAAAGATGGTTTTAAATCCCAAGAGACTGCCTGTTTATTACTTTATTCGTAACGATGATTTATAAATTAATGAAGGGCCTGTTTATCTATGAATAGCGTTCTCTGTTTTAAGAATAAAGAACCCTGCAGGGGGCTGCAGGGTTCTCATTGCACGCTGTTTATTGAAATGACCTTTAAACCTTTGACACAAAAATCGAATTGTATATAATTCTTGCGCTTTCCTGAGCAGAAGGTTTGTAAGGATATATCCTCGTATAGTAAACGTACCCCTTCCAGAACTTTCTTATGCTGTTATACAAAGGCCGGAGTGGCAGCTTTATCAATACATTTTTGATGACCGGCATCAACCAGGGATATTCTACAGCAACGCCCAGGAGATGCATAAAGTTTTCGAGCTGGGGTCTGTCCTTGAGGTTCATGATGATTCTTTCGTGGTAGGTTTCCGGATATTTGATGTTTGGATCATAAAACCCGTTTGCCACCGAATAATCATATATCTCTGTCTTGGGGTAGGGGGTCAGTAAAAAGGCGTCGCAGAATGTGGGCTTGCATTTGACGGTAAGCTCCCAGGTCTCCATGGCTGTTTCCAGAGTCTCGTGAGGTGCTCCGATAATGTTGTACATGGAGAACATGACATTCCTGTCCCGGAGGATCTTCATCCCTTTGACGATCTGCTCCTTTGTCATTTTCCTGTTCAGGACCTCGTTCCTGATGAAATCATTTCCTGATTCAACCCCGATCCCTACGTAAAAAAGCCCTGCTTTTATGAGGTCGTCTACAACTTCTTCCTTTATTATCTCCGGCCTCATGAGGCAGTAAAAAGGAATCCCGATTTCTTTCGGGTATTTTTCTGCAAATTCCTTTACCCATTTTGGCCGCACGCTGAGTATTTCATCCCTGAATATCAAATATTCAATTTTCGGATAGTCTCTTTTCAGTATTTTCAATTCTTCAATGACATGGTCAACACTTCTCTGCCTGAAAATCGGGTCTCCCTTGACCCGCATTTTATGGAGCTGATGATTGTGGCAGTACGTGCAGTTGAACGGACATCCCTGACTGGTCATAACCGTTGCTGTTCTGGCCAGCTGGTAATCTTTATATTTGTCATAGATACCCCTGTCGGGCGGCGGGAGGATATCAAGATCCTTAATCAGTGGGCGCTGTTCATTTTTATGAATCTTCCCGTCTGCCTTTACCCACCAGTTCTTGACATTGGTAATGTCCTCTCCTGTTTCAAGTCTGTTGACAAATTCAGGCAATGCCTCGAATCCCTCACCGCGGCATACAGCATCAACACTCTCTTCTTCGACCAGCTCAGGAGAAAAAGTGACGTGTGGGCCGCCGAACATTGCGTAGAAATTAAACTTGCTTTTCAGCTTCCTGTTCCAGTCAAGAAAGGTGTTCTGGCCGCCGCTGAATGTGGTGTAGGCAACTATATCAGGTTTAAATTCCATGAACGTCTTCTCGACTTCATCATAATCAACTCCTGCTATGGTTGTCTGATGCCCGTCTTTTTTCAGCACTGCCGATAACCACATTGGTCCAAAGGTAACGAAGCCGCCGCTCAGCAGCATTGTTCTATCAATATGTGCAACAAATAAAATACGACTCATGGTAATGATACCCCCTTAAGGCGGATTAATAGGATTATTAAATTATATTATCAATGCAACTCCATTGTCAAGAAACTTTACGAAATAAATTCATTGCTTAAGTACAGCAGGGACTCTATTGTTCTCTCTGATTCTTCTCGGAGGACAGGACCAGGTCCTTAAGGGTTTTTTCATGGAGAGATTCCTGAATGGCAGAATCTACAGACTCCATGACATGATCAACTTCAGGCAAAGGTGAAAGATGGAGAGCAATCACCGAAGTGTCACTGTTTACTAGTCGTACTGCATCCATAAGCTCCTTCAACGGAATTGTCTCAATGTCCCGGGCCGGCAGGTATGCGGGCGGGTCATCACCGGTCTCAAGGATAAGAGAGTGTCTTTCGAGCAGCGAGATGGTGTCGTTGACCGGGTCGAGAGGAAGATCAAGCCGTTCAACAAGGGAGTGGAGAGTCCAGGGGGCCCTGTTTCTATAATAATTAAAACCAATGAGATACATAACCATAAAGACAAGCCTCTCTCGTAACCTGTTGTTCAGATTTAATGATTCTTTTTTAGCGGAAAGATATCGGGGATACTGATGATAAAAAGAAACCTGTGCACCCACCAGGAGAATAGTCCAGCTGACATAAAGCCATATCATGAACATCAATACAATGGCAAAGCCGGAATAGATGGCGGTATACTTTGTAGACGATACAACGAATGACGCAAAACCCCACCCGGCAGTTTCCCACAAAATGCCTGCAAGGACTCCCCCCACGAGAGCAGAGGTGAATTTTACTTTTGTATTGGGGAGAAATACATAGAGGAATGTGAACACGGAACAGACAAGGATATAGGGAATTTTCCCGATAAAAAAATAGAAGACTGAGCCGAAGGGTTCGAGGGATAATATTTTCATGACAAAGGCATTGCTCTTGAACGAGGCAGTGAGGGAAACAGCCGAAAACATAAAAACAGGCCCGATTATTAAAACGCTTACATAATCGCTGAAGCGTCGGGCAAGGCTTCTGCTCCGTTTTATTTTCCATATATAGTTGAAAGATTTCTCCACTTTCTGGATTACGGATACAACGGTATACAGGAGAAGCCCCAGTCCGAGGGAGCCGAGTACCCCGACTTTCATATTTTCTACAAAGCTGATGATCTGAACGGTGATCTCCTCGCCTTTTCCCCCGAGCGGGGCAAGGAATTTCAGGAGGAACGGTTCTACCAATTCATTGTGGACACCAAAGGCCTTGAGTACGGAAAAACTGATTGCGAGCATAGGGACAATAGAAAGGAGGGTTGTGTACACAAGACTCATGGCCCTCAGTGTGAGCTGGCCCTCTGCGAATTCACGTATTGCCACATAGAGCAGTCTTATTAATTTCACGACAAAGGTCTTGAAACTGCCGAGAGGCCCGGTGTCTATTTCCCAAACCTTTTTTGTCAAAAAACCGGCCAGTTTCTTTCGGGTGTCTGCTATCATGGCTGATACAATTTTAACACAAATCAGCCCTTCCTCACGCTCTCATGTAAAATTCAGTTATTTGTTGAAAGGCAGCGTTGTATTTATCTGTTCGCAGGAGAGCCGTCTTTTTTCTTTTTGTCCAGCATCAGGTAGATGATATAACCGGACACGAGAGTCCCCATTCCCGCTAATGCCGAGACCGGCTGTGAGTGAATGCTCCAGACTGTCATCCAGAGGGTAAAAACAAGAAATATAAACGGTGTCACCGGGTATCCCCTGCATACTTTTATATATGACTTATGCTGCCTTCTCATCCGAAAGACGGAAAATACCGTAAGGGCTGCAAATATGTTCAGTGTGAAACCGATATAAATGAGCAGCCCCCCGAATGTTGACGTAAGGGCAAAAAATATTGCCACAACTCCCTGAAGTCCTACCGCTCTGGAGGGCACCTTGTGTTTGTTTAATCTGGCCAGACTGGATGGGAAAAGGCCGTCACCTGCCATTGCCTCATATACCCGCGGGCCGATAATGATCATGGCGCTCACAGTCGATACCAGGCCTATGGCGATAAAAAGAGAGACTACCGTTCCTCCCGTTGCTCCCCATAGTGATGTTCCTACTACAGTTGCGACACTCTCAACGCCTGCAAGCTGATCAACAGGTACGGTGCTGAGATAAGTGAAATTGAGCATCACATAGAGAAGAGTCACCACGGACGTACCAAGAATGAGGGCGCCGGGCAGGTTTTTCCCCGCGTCCCTTATCTCTGCCCCTATATATGAAGCGGCGTTCCAGCCGCTGTATGCAAAGGCCACAAAAATAAGTATTACAGCAAATGACGATGTAAACCAGAATTCAGGATTGAACTCTTTCCATATTATCAGATCATGGCGTGGTACTGTGAAAAATGCGGCCACGATAAATACGACAATCAGGACTGCTTTAAGAATAACCAGAACCATTTGGACTCTGATGCCGAAGCGCAAGTCATAGGCGTGCATGAGGGACAGGACGAAAATCGTAATGACTGCCGCTGATCGGAGGGGCCAGAAAGAAATAACCGCTTCTAAATAAATTTGCATTGCCATGGCTGCAGCGGCAATGGGAGCAGAAAACCCGACAATCAGGGAAACCCAGCCGGATAAAAAGCCAAGTGATGGGTGAATCATCCGGCTTATGTAATAATAATCTCCACCCGATTCGGGCATGTTGGCCCCCAGTTCTCCATAACAGAGAGCACCGCACAAAGCCAGCACACCTCCAATGAGCCATGCCAGGATAATATCTCCGGCTCCGGCACCCATTTCTGCCATCAGGCCTGTGGTCGTGAAGATTCCCGTTCCGATCATGCCTGACACCACGACGGCTGCAGCTGAATATTTACCGACAACACGCCGGCTTTTTGGATCAGTCATGGTTCCGGCCATGCTCTCCCTTGAACAGCAGTACAGAAAGAATATGCACCCTAAAGACCGAACTCAAGAAAATACTGTTCCGGCAGGATGTCATGGGATTTCAAAAACCTGAAGCCGGCCTCGCTCATTTCTTTCAGAACAACTTCTCTGGACAGCTTATGGTCACGGGGGGGGCCGAAATCAGTGTTCTTGTAAAAATCGACGGATATGACCCTTCCGCCCGGCTTCAGGGACAGGGCAACGTTTCTGAAATATTCCACTCTGTTTTCGATGTGATGATAGGTGTTGCACAGAAATACAACGTCAAGCGATCCCTTTTCAAGCTCAGGGTTTTCTGTTTTTACAATTCGTGCTGTGTAATTTGAAAGTCCCAGTTTTCGGGCATCGTCTCTCATGTACTGAACCATGTTCGGTTCCACATCGAGGCCGATGGCTTTCCCCGATGGGCCCACTGCTACTGCAAATCGCCTTGTAAAGTATCCGGTCCCCGCTCCCAGGTCAGCAATGATCTTGCCCTTGCCTAACTTCATGGCATCAACAACTTCTTCCGGCTTTTGCCATGCGTCCCGTTCCGGGTCCTCAAACATTTTGACCCAGAAATCAATATTGTCAAATCTGTGCTGTGCTCCCGCTGCATCATGTTTTTGTGAGTGAGCACACCCTGCCATAAGGTGCGCAATCGCGATCAATACGAGCAATGACGCAACCGGTGAATTCTTATAAGATTTTTGACTCATGAGACCTCCCTTGCTTAAATTCCCTGTTGTCATATTTTCAGGACATTGAACAGGACCTGTTCGATGCGTCCGGTTTATGAATGGCGGTATTATTCTGCGTGCGTATAATCATCTCTGTCATTGAGTGAAAAATGGGGTGAACGACAGTTAACGTTCACAGTATACCAGATTTTTTTATGCTCTTTGTCAGGCGGTGAAATGGCAGACTGTCCTATGCCGAATTTCAGGCGGAATACTGAAATGTACATCGGGGAGCCCGTAGTAGGTGTTTTGGCCGGTATGGTATATTTATACATGATTAACAGCCTGAAATTTAAGATTCCTGTCACCGCTTTTCTCATTATCTCCATCATAATGTTTTTTTCCACATGGAGAGATATAAAGGATACGGAAGAAAAGCTGATCGACGGCCAGACAGAAAAGGCAGTGCTTCTTTCCGAGAGGATTGCTCACGGCATCATGGTACTTATGCTGAAGAACAGATGGCAGGATTTGCAGACTTTTATGGAGAGCCTTACAAAGGATTCTGAAGAACTGACGGGAATAAGGATTTTTCACCCTGAAAGCGGTGTTATCGTCGCGTCTTCATCGAGGGACGATATCGGAGGATCAATAAATGATCGTGACAGGGACATGTTTAGTAACAATATTGTCAATGAAGCGTTCCTTTCTGACATAAACGGGAAGCGTTATGCTTCGAAGCTTACCGTTGTTCAGAATCAGCCGATCTGTCACAGATGCCATGGTTCTGAAAAAGAGATATTGGGTGTGCTGGGCATTGATATATCACTTGCTGCCATTGATCATTCTATGAATGAATTCAAAAAAGAGCATCTTCGGGATGCTGTTATCGGTTTCCTTTTGATTGGAGGCGGCTTTCTGCTTATTATCGGTCTTTTGATTGACAGGCCTATCAGAATGATGATCCGTACTATAGGTCGAATTGAAAAGGGTGATCTGTCAGCGAGAATGGATGAGAACAAGAAAGATGAATTCGGTCTTGTGGCAAAAAGTTTTAACAGTATGCTCGTTTCTCTTGATTCAGCGAAACAGGAAGTGGAGATGTGTCATGCCGAGCAAATGCAGCGGGCAGCGAAACTTGCGTCACTCGGAGAGATTATTTCCGGAATTGCTCATGAAATAAAAAACCCCTTGACCGGCATAAGCTGTGCTGTTCAGGTGCTGCAGTCTGAACTGAGTGAAGGAGATGCGAACAAAAGGGTAACGTCAGAAATTTTAGACCATATCAAACGGCTTGACAGGACCGTGAAGGACCTGCTGAATTATGCGAAGCCGAAGCCCCCGAATTTTCTGCCTCTGAATATAGATGACATACTGAATAAAGCAGTTTTTTTTGTGTACCCTGAAGCAAAAAAACAGCATGTAACTATTGATACAGACGTTGATCCTGATGTGCCGGATGTGATGATGGATCCCGATCAGATGCAGCAGGTGTTTCTCAACCTCATGATCAACGCTGTTCAGGCCATGCCTGATGGCGGAGAACTAAAGATTAAAGCGGCGGCGTCCGACAAGGTAAGAATGCATGATGATGTCAACATATCAGAATTAATAGGTTCTGAGAAAGCTATTGTTATCCAGTTTAAGGATACCGGGAAAGGGATCGAGCCTGAACATATGGACAGCATATTTGATCCTTTTTTTACGAAGAAATCGAAGGGCACCGGTCTGGGGCTTGCCATAAGCCGGAGAATCGCGCAGGAGCACGGAGGTGAAGTTACAGTGCAGAGTGAAGTTGGCAGAGGGAGTACTTTTACCATATACTTACCGTCTACAACATAGGGTTTAACATGGAATTTCTCATAATAGAGAGGTTTTGTATGGAGGTCTTTTGATTCAGGCGAAAATACTTGTCATTGATGACGAAAAATTTATAACACGGAGCCTTAAGCAGCACCTTGAAAAAGAAGGATACGAAGTAGTTACCGCTTCAACCGGAGAGGAGGGGATTGAAGTTTTCAAAGCCGATTCCCCTGATATAATTTTCCTCGACCTGAACATGCCCGGCATTGGCGGCATAGAAACGCTTAAGTCACTGAAAAAGCTGAATAATGATGTGGTTGTCATCATCATAACGGCCCACGGTGACATAGAGACGGCGGTTTCTGCCATAAAGTCAGGGGCCTATGACTTTGTCGAAAAGCCCTTTGAACTGGACAGAATTTCTGTCCTCATACGAAAGGCTGTAGAGACAATTCAGTTGAAAAGAGAGGTCACGTTCCTGAGGGAAGAAAAGTTCGACACCTATAGTTTTAACAATATAATAGGCGAGTCTGAAGAGATGCAGGAAATCATTACTCTTTCAAAAAAAGTATCGGAGAGTGATGCCAATACAATACTGATCCAGGGAGAGAGCGGAACGGGAAAAAGCCTGCTTGCCCGGGCGATTCATTATCACAGCGCCCGTGCATCTGAGCCTTTTGTTGAAGTCACCTGTACTGCAATCCCTGAGGCCCTCATAGAAAGCGAACTTTTCGGTCATGAAAAAGGGGCTTTTACCGATGCCAAGGCCTCGAAAAAAGGACTGTTTGAGGTCGCCAGCGGAGGAACTATTTATCTCGATGAAATAGGAGATATTAAACTCGCCACACAGGCCAAGCTGCTCAGGGCATTGGAGGACAAGACATTTAAAAGAGTCGGCGGGCTCAAAGATATAAGAGTGAATGTGAGGATCGTTGCCACGACAAACAAAAAGGACCTGGAAGGAGCGGTAAAAGATGGAGACTTCAGGGCGGACCTGTATTACCGTCTCAAAGTATTTCCGATATATCTCCTTCCTCTGAGAGAGAGGAAAGAAGACATAATCCCTCTTGCAATGCATCATGTTAAGAGCTTCAATAAAGAATTTAGAAAAAATGTGAAGGGTATTTCCCAGGGCGCTGAAAAATTGTTGATTAATTACCCCTGGTACGGAAATGCCAGAGAACTCAGGAACGTTATTGAAAGGGTCTGTCTTCTCGAGGATACGGACATTATTTTTCCCGAGCACCTGCCTTCGGAGATAATAAAATATGTTGATACTGAATCGGGCGACGGGGCTTCAATAGATCTGCCCAGTGAAGGCCTGTCATTGAAAGGGGTAGAAAAAGACCTGATTGTTCAGGCACTGAAAAGGGTAGAAAACAACCAGACAAAGGCGGCGAAGCTGCTTGGCATATCACGGGATGCCCTGCGATACAAGATGCAGAAATTCAGTCTGCTTTAGGTATGTGTAAATTCATGGAAAAGAAAAACGGGAGTATTGAGCTCTTGAATATTTTATTCCATTATCAGACTATAAAATTGTCCACATTTTGATATGAATGGAGTTATACTTAACATCGTGCGCATTACAAAGCCTGTTTATAATATTGTATTCATTTCTAACATTAGCTCACAAGTGCGTAATATGACACACTGCATAGATGGAGAAAGGATGAAAAATCTGCGCCAAAAAATGAATGCGTTATGCGATAAGGTGCTGTTTTATAATTATTTAGCAGTTTTTTTGAGGGAAATATCTGTGTTGTTTAAATGTGCCAGGGGAACTGGCATGTGACTTGCAGGATTAAGAATAGTTGTTGATGAGATAGAAATTGTAGTTTATATTTTAAAAATTTTAGAGGAGGATTGAATGAAAATGAAAAACAATGCGAAGACAAAGGAGGTGGAGAATATGAGAAAATTTCTTGTAACGATTTCTCTGGTTTTCCTTTCGGTAGTAGTAATGTATGGTTATGCAGATGCAATTTCAGGAGTTTGTTCCAACTGCCACACCATGCACAATAGTCAGGACGGGGCTTCCATTACAGGCGGAGCTCCAAATGATCAGCTTCTGAATTTCGGCTGTGTCGGCTGTCACACAGCATCGACAGGACCACAGGATACTAACAGGGGTCCTGCCATTCTTCATACAACAAGCCCCGGTGCGCTTGCAACCGATCAGGGTGGTGGCGAAACGCTTGCCGGCGGAGATTTTTACTGGGTTGATAATGGCGATGATGCAAAGGGCCATAATGTTATCGATCTTCCCAATGTCAGCGGTGCAGATGGCAATATGCCCGGGTCGGGCTTAACACCGCCGGGATGGGATCCCGTTGCAACAGGCAGCAGTTTTGTAGCAGGACAGGTAGCGGGAGGTGAAGCTACATGGACCAGCCAGCTTACCTGTGCCGGACAGTATGGCTGTCACGGAGACCATTCAGTAGCAGGCAGTTTTCCCGGCATACAGGGTGCACACCACAATAATGCGGGTGGAACGGCTTCACAGGCTACTACCGCTACAACAGTAGGAAACAGCTATCGATTCCTGTGGGGCATCAAGGGGCTTGAAGAAGTTGACTGGAACTGGAGTGAAACAGCAGCAAAGCACAACGAGTATTACGGTGAGGATAACACAGTAGCCAGAGACGCAGGAGGACTTGCCTCGTATGGAAGCAGGGACACGATGAGCTTTCTCTGTGCTGAATGTCACGGAGTGTTTCATGGCACGATTGATAGTAATGCTGCATCCGGGTCGCCATGGGTCAGACACCCTACGGACATTGTCCTGCCGAACAGCGGTGAGTATGCCGAATATAACAATGATGGCGGTGGGTCTGCAGGACCATACAGTCTTGAGGTTCCCGTTGCACGACCTGCAGTTCCAGCAGACTGCACGAACTGTTCAACGGTGACACCGGGGACAGATATTGTCATGTGTCTTTCATGCCATCGGGCACACGGTTCTCCTGTGAACGATAACCTGAGATGGGATTACGCTACAATGATTTCGGGCGGCGGTGCGACAAATGGTTGTTTTACTTGTCATAACGATAAGAACTAAGTCTGCAGAAAACGCCTGATCATACTGAATTGCTATCGGGTATCATGCATAAAGCATGATACCCGATTTTTTTTGAAAGGAACTTTGTAGCCCCATTTCAATGAGGGTCAACTCCTGATTCAGATTTTTGATCCGCACCTATTCTGAGGGCCTTTTCGAACTCAGTCCTGTCTTGTGCGGCCGTGAACTTCAGATGATGCTCTCCGGAAATCACGATATTGCCGTTTTTGGTAAATACAGAAATTTTATGGATCGGGGTTAAGGTTTGATAATAAAGTGCCGAAAAAACAGATGCCAGTTCTGTGATGTATTTATTTTCTTAATAAAACTTTGATCAGGCGCAGACGCATAAATATGAACGAGAAGACTTTTCTGCAGGTGAGTGATATAACGCAGTGGAGAGATCTTTCAACGCTGGACTGATTTTAAAAAAGACAAATTAATACATTAAATTGATATGTTGCCCTGTTTAGATCGGTAAAAAGATTGTTGGCATGAAGCTTGCTTTTATGTTTAAGAAGACATAAAAAAAGAAAGAGGAGTACGATGAATAAAAAAAGTTTTTCAAAGGAGAACATTCATTTCTCTTTTTTATACATTTTAATCACCATCAGTCTTGCCTTCCTCCCGGGTTCGGTTTATGGAGCAATAACGGGAGACTGCTCAAACTGCCATACCATGCATAACAGCCAGAATGGAGTCGCAGTTGATGCATCAGGACCGTATGAAGCACTTACCCGCGGTGACTGTCTCGGGTGTCATGGAAGCGGATCAGTGAATATTAACGGTCTTGATCCGGTGACCGGGGCGCCTCAGGTAATGCATGACGGAGCCGGGAGCGCACCTGATCTGGCCGGAGGAAACTTTGCCTACATTCTCGGGACGAAGGGGAGCGGTGCATCTGACGCAAAGGGGCATAACACTGTTGAACTGGGGAATCCTGAAAGCACATTAGTAGAACCTCCGGGTCATCATTCTCCCAGTGGCATAGGGGTCAACGTTACCTGTTCCGGCGCAAAAGGCTGTCATGGAGAGCGCGCAGCGGGAGTTGCTATGAAAGGAGCTCACCACAGGAACCTGAGCGGCCAGCTGAACACGGCTGATGAAGCCTATAACAGTTACAGGTTCCTTATGGGAGTGAAAGGGTTCGAAAATGACGGAGCAAGAAAATGGCAGAACTTTGATGCAGACAACCATAACGAATACTTTGGTGCCGTAACGCCCATGACGTACGGTGCCGGCAATTGTAATATATGCCACACTGCCCGGGGAGTGCAGCCAACGAATAACACGATCAGCGGTTATTGCGGCACCTGCCACCGGGAATTCCATGTCATAGAGGGGATAGGCGGGAATACCAGTGCCCCCTTTAAGAGGCACCCAACGGATGTATTATTGCCGAACAGCGGTGAATATGCCAGTTATAACGGTGCGGGCAATCCTTACAGTGTGGAAGCCCCTGTTGCCCGGACAGCAGTCCCCGGCTCAATTGGGAACACAGTCACGCCGGGAACTGACGTAGTGATGTGCCTGTCCTGCCATAAGGCCCATGCCACTGATTATCCTGACATGCTCAGATGGGATTACAGTACTATGATATCCGGGGGCGGTGGTTCCGGCGGGTGTTTTACTTGTCATACCACCAAGAATTAAACTCAAATAAGCATGAGCTGGTAAAACCGGGCTGGGGAATAACTCCCAGCCTCATTTGATTATGTATCTTCGAGTTACTTCGATTTAAAGTCAAATTCATAAGTTCAAAGGAATGCTGCCCCATTTATTCATGAATCAGTTTGATCGTGATTTCATATACAATCTCCCGGCCTTATTATGCCTGTTCATGTCGGAATCTATATGTTCACTCGGCATGTAAATTTTGCAGAATAACAAATAATCTTTTTTAATCATGAAGGTATAATATAAAACGGTATAAAAAGGCTTCACTGTTTCATATCCTGTTGACTGTTGTATAGACTCAATCAGGAATATGTAATAATCGAGCGTCATAGGCTTGATGAAAATAATAAACTGAAATAAATCAATAAATTTATAAGAGCGTTGAAATAATCGGAACTTATTGTTATTATTATGAATTCTAACCATGAGCGTGATGATTTCCCGGGAGTGAACGGCGTGAATAAAATAAAAAGCGGAATCTGTGGGTTCACTTTAGTGACACTGGTGCTGTTGTTTTTTTATCCTGGTCTGCTGTGCGCTCAACAGCTTGGATCTGTCATAACGTTTCAGGAAACTATTGCGACCGATGAGGATGGTGGAAGGCTGTATTTCCCTTCTTTTGTCTATGATGACCCGCTTACCGATGAAGTTTATCTGATTGACGGGAAGGGGAGAATTATTATATTCAGTTCTGAATTTTTCCCTCTCTATACTCTCAGTAAGCGGAATGGAATTGAAACTCCTCAGGGGTTGGCGCTCGATAGGGAGGGCAATCTTTATGTTGCTCAATCTTCATCAACCACAAACCCTCGAAACAGAATATCTGTATTCAGTCCCTGCCTGAAATGGGAGCGTGATATTTATCTGGAGGGCTTTGACAGCGCACGTTCTTTTGTTCCCTTCCGTATAGCGATTAACAAAAAAGGCAACCTGTTTGTTGCATCGAATTCTTATGCCGGTGTTCTGTATCTGGATAACAGGGGACGTCTTATTGACATTATTACTCCCATGGAAGGGGACCGGAAGGTAATCATTGCAAATGTCGTTCTTGACGATCAGGACAAATTGTATCTTGTCAGCGAGGAGGAGGGCCGTATTTATATATATGATGAGCAGAGGAATTTTACCATGAAATTTGGTGAAAAGGGCGGGAGTTCAGGCAAACTGAGCAGGCCGAGGGCTATTGATGTGGACAATAAGAACGGACGGATGTACGTCGTTGATTATATGCGGCATACCATTACGGTGTATAACCGCAAGGGTGATTTCATTTTCGAATTCGGAGGCCTTGGATGGGGAGACGGCTGGTTTCAGCACCCCATTGATCTGGATATTGACACCAGGGGAAGGATCATTGTTGCCGATACATTTAACCAGCGGGTTCAGGTATTTAATTCATGGTGAGCGGGGGAGAGCCGAGCTGGTGGGGAAAACATCGTTCAGGACGACTGGAAATCATGAAGAAAAATAAATTTAATACATTCTTTTTTATTTCCTCTTTGATACTTTTTGCCGCATTAGCCGCCTGCACAACGACAGAGGAACTGGACAATGGGCCGGGGAGATTCAATACGCAGCTCACTATCTATTTGAACGGGCCTGAAACTGCTTCACTTGATGTTACTTTTGAGCTGATGGCT
>CALZGI010000150.1 GCA_945786855.1 Thermodesulfovibrionia bacterium
ATTATCGGGGAAATGGACTATAGCTATCCTTTTTTTGAAATAAAGGACATCTACCTCTGGGAAGAAGTAAGAAACGTTGACCGGTATTATTATATGCCGCCTCCCTACCCTCCGTACTATTACCGTTACAGATATCCATATTACGACCCCTGGTGGGGTTATTACTGAGAACACTTCTTCCGGCCTCTTTCAGAGTCTATCGAGATCGTTACAGGACCGTCATTTATCAGCTCAACTTCCATATCAGCTCCAAAGATCCCTTCCTGAACATCAATGTTGCTCCGCCGCATCGAATCATTCAATCTTGACCATAATTCTTTTGCTGTCGCCGGGTCGGCCGAACGGTCAAAGCCCGGACGGTTTCCCTTCATGGTATCAGCATAAAGGGTAAACTGAGATACACTCAACACCGATCCATTCACCTGCTGAACATTCAGATTCATCTTCCTCATTTCATCTTCAAAGATGCGAAGATTTGTAATCTTATTACTGAGATACTCCACGTCATCATTTCCGTCATTCGTACCGATGCCCGCAAATATCAGCAAACCTTCGCCGATACGCGCGACTTCCCGGCCCTGTACCGTAACACAGGCGTGTTTCACTCTTTGAATAAGGACTCTCATAATTTTACGAATGCGGCAAGAGGCTATGGGCAATTCTTTTATAGCCCCTCGCCTCATGCCTCTTGCCTGATTTATATTATTTTCCATATGTTAAAATAATAACTTCTCCATGTGCAATCCACTGATCGAAACCATCCTGAGCGATAAAGATTCTCTTCGGAACCGCTCTATCACTTTTCTTTTAGAAAACAAGAAGAAAAAGGATCTTCTCCAGTATGCAGAAGAGCTCGAATCGTTCAGGAAATCTTCAGAAAATCTTTACCACAAGGTAAGAGCATCACTGAATCTTTCTGTTATATACCGGATGTATCTTCAGAAAGACAGTGAAGTAATTCAATACGGCAGAATTCCTTTTGACGGAGTACAGGCAGCCCTTGACAGAGACTTCGAAAAAGCTGTTGAAATTTATCTGGACACCGGCCACCGGAACAGTGCGGTATTCAGTGCACTGTCTTCGTCCTATTATGATCTGTCTTTCAAATATCTTCTCGACCAGGTTAAGTTGTCCATTAGCCAGTGCAAAGAAAATTATCATCTGTACAACATCAACGATCTGCACGACTACCCCTATTCCGTTCCCGACGCTCTCACAACCCCTGATCCTGAGACAGGAAGATATCCCGTCGGCATGGACTCCTGCCCCGTAAGGCTTGATCCTTCACATAGTGGATGGTCAGATATCTTTTTCCTCGGAATGGATTTCCCCGAAGGCGCGAATGTTGTCAATCTGTCCGTTAACCTGAGCATTCACGGGAGCGGTGAACCCGCTCTACCGCCATGCGAGTGTTACTGCAGGTTCATTGAAGATCCTGCCGTACATCTGATCTCAACCGATTTGAGGGCTTCAAAAAAAATAACGTCCCTGAATGAACTGTTCAACTTCGGGAACGACTACCTTTCTCTGCTGAAAGCGGGAGTGGTGGCCTCCGGGATTATTCCTCCCTGTTTTGAAAACAAAGAAATCCCTTTAAAAGATATACTTCGCAAGCTTCTGGGAAAAGCTGGTGGAATTGAAATAGTAACAAAAGTAAATAGTATCCCCAAGGGCTCCCGTCTGGCAGTCAGCACGACCCTCCTTTCGACCATAATTACCCGCCTAATGAGATTCAGCGGCCAGATAGACAATCAGACAGGCAGGTTGGAGAATGAGGAAAGGAGAACAGTGGCCTCGCGGGCAATCCTTGGAGAGTGGCTTGGAGGTTCGGGCGGAGGCTGGCAGGACTCGGGAGGTTTGTGGCCGGGCATTAAAGTTATTCGGGGGACCAGAGCGGAGGAAGGACATACCGAGTTCGGCATAAGCCGGGGATGTCTGTTGCCGGAACATACTGTCTTTACCCGTGACATGATATCCACAGAGGTGGAACGAAAAATCATGGAGTCCATGGTACTGGTACACGGCGGAATTTCCATGGATGTCGGCCCAGTACTGGAGATGGTAACAGAAAAGTATCTCCTCAAGTATGAGAAGGAGTGGAATGCCAGAGAAAAGGGGATGCAGCTGTTTGAAAAAATCCTTGACTCCCTGTCAGCCGGAGACATGAAAGAGCTGGGAAGGCTCACTACTGAAGACTGGGAGGGACCACTTCAACACATTATCCCCTGGGTAAACAACGCATTTACCCAGGACCTGATCAATGCAGCAAAAGAAGAATTTGGCAAAAATTACTGGGGATTCATAATGCTTGGCGGAATGTCAGGCGGCGGCATGGCTTTCATCGTAAGCCCGGATATCAGGGATGAATTCAAGAAAAGAATATCTCAAATCATGAAAGATCTGAAAGTACTCTATTATGCCTCTTACCCTTTTATCATCGACCCTGTCGTATATGATTTTGATATAAATCATGAAGGAATCGTTTCCCTATTGTTAAAAGGGCACAACGCGATAATCCCTGAGATAAGCGCTTCCAGGACAGACAATGAAACCCTGTCCGGCCCCTCCCGAAGTGAAGAGGATGAGCCCAGCATAAAAAACAGGTACGGTTTCGATGAAAGAGCACACAGAACTATGCAAAATCTGCTGAAAATCGGTGAGGTCGGACTGTCCCAGAACCGCCTTCCACTGTCTGTTGATATTGAGGACATAGCTCATGACGACATACTTCACTTTGAAGATGAAACTGCTGACAGCAGTTATTACACGCTGGGAATGAACTCTTTGAAGAATAATGAGACAGCAGTAGTTTCATTTGCCGGAGGAATGGGAAGCCGCTGGACTCAAGGCGCCACTGTTGTCAAGCCGATAAATCCATTTGTAAAAATTGGGGGGAAGTACCGGACCTTCATCGAAGCCCATGTCGCCAAGAGCAGAAAAACAGGCCAGTTCTCAGGAGGTATGCCTGCCCACGTCTTTACCACAAGCTACTTAACACATGAGGCCATCGTCCAATATCTTGAGCGTTTCAGCAATTTCAGCTATGAAGGACCACTGTACCTGTCTCCTGCACAATCCATCGGGCACAGGGTTTATCCCATGGAACGCGACCTCAGGTTCTCATGGGAAGAGCAGCTTCAGAAGAAACATGACGTGAACGTCCAGAAAGTTCATGATGATACACAGCGCGCATTAATAGAATGGTCCAGATCAAAGGGAGAGGGAGAGGACTATTCTGAAAACAGACATGTTCTGAGGTTTAATCCTCCCGGTCACTGGTATGAGATCCCGAATCTGTTAAAAAACGGCGTGCTTGCGCGGATGATAAAAGAGAATGAAAATTTAAAATATCTTCTTTGCCATAACATAGATACCCTTGGAGTAAATCTTGATCCTGCACTGCTCGGAATGCACATTGTCAGCTCCGGCTGCATAACCTTTGAAGTCACACCGAGACGCATAGAAGATACAGGCGGAGGACTGGCGAGGGTGGGAGGCCGTATCCGGCTGATCGAAGGACTGGCCCTTCCCCGTGAGGAAGATGAATACAATTTAAGTTATTATAATACGTTGACAAACTGGATAACGATCGACAGGTTACTGCATTTTTTCGGTCTGAACAGGCAATTGATTATTGATGCGGGAGATTCTCCTGAAAAGAAAAAAGAACTACTCGATGCCCTGTACGAAACTGAACATAGAATCCCAACATATGTAACAATAAAGAATGTCAGGCATCTGTGGGGAAGCGGCCAGGAAGATGTTTATCCCGTTGCACAATTTGAAAAGTTATGGGGAGACATGACAGTTCTGGATGATTTCGCAGTTCAATACGTTTCGGTTTCCCGCTTCAGGGGACTGCAATTGAAAGAACCGTCATTGCTTGATATGTGGGTAAATGACGGATCGCTGGAATATTTTAAGAGCAAATGTGTGTTTTATTAAAAGAAGGGAAGAGGCAAGTGGCCAGGAAAAGACAAAAACTCACTGCGCATTGCCTCTGGTCCCAATTATGAAGGGGTTATGATGATCAATAATAAGAAAGTTTCTCTCGTAAGAGGTGATGACAGAAAAGAAAATATAAACAGGTGTCTCTCCCTGATACAGGATGACCTTGATAAATTACAGACCGCAAAAAATATTCTCATCAAGCCAAACCTGGTAGCCCTGGAACCCGATTTTGCCAATACCCATGTTGAAGCTATTGAAGCCGTTATTGAGTTTGTCAGAGAGATTGCTCCCGATACTCCGATCACTGTTGGTGAAAGCTCAGCCACTGCTTTTTACAGGGGCCTCCCGACAACAAAGGTCTTTGAAGATTTTGATTATTACCGCCTTGAAAAAAAGTATGAGAATGTTTCTCTTACGGACTTTGATAATGACAGCGACGTGATTGAAAGTCCGATCCTCTCTGTCGTGGGAGACACTCATTTAAGAATTTCAAAGCGCGTACTCAACTTTGATTACAGAATATCACTTGCTATTCCCAAAACTCATAACTTTGCGGTTGCTACATTCGGGATAAAAAACATGGCCGGACTCGTGCTGAGACAGGACATGGCAATGATCCATGGTATGAAGGGCGGGATTGAAGTTGACGCTCCGAAAACGCTCCTTGACAAGCTGCCCCCGGGGACAGTGTCACGGGCACGAAGAACCCTGCCGAACTGGCTTATCAATTTCCTCTTCAGACAGTACCCGACCTACAGGAAGAGTGTTAAAATGATCCACAGAAACATTGTGGAGTTTGCTAAACTGACGTGGCCTGACCTTGTCGTCCTCGACGGATTTGTCTGCATGGAAGGAGACGGCCCTGTAGACGGTTCTGCCGTTGAAATGAAAGCAGCTATTGCATCAGCCGATCCGGTAAAGGCGGATGGAGTTGGCGCACGCCTTATCGGGTTTCACCCTGAAGAAATAGGCTACCTGTTCTATCTTCAGAATGAGGAGAAAATGGGAGTATATTCTCTGGATGGACTGGTCGGTGATGATTTAAAACAGATCCGGAAAAAGTTTATTCGCCACGGCACCTATGATATTCAGTCCCAGTGGGAAGAAAAAAAGGCGGGTGGCTGACAGGTTTGTTAACCTCCTCCTGGATAGAGGAAAGGACATTTTGAAAAAAATAATCATGGAACGTTTACCGGAACCGGACTTGATGGATAACATTGAGCAGGCACGGGCATACTCTGAGACTGATTTCTCAGAGGCTCACGATTACTTTGTGACACATTTTAAATCACGATTCCCTGACTTTTCGGGGCGTGAAGTGCTCGATCTTGGATGTGGAACAGCTGACGTTGTTATTCGCTTTGCACATGCATATAATCATTCACACATAATGGGAATTGACGGGGCACAGGCCATGCTGGATATCGGCGTTCATGATATTCAGCAGGCGGGACTTTCAGAGCGTGTCACATTGATCAAATGCCTGCTGCCGGACAAAACGTTGTCATCCAGGCAGTTCGATGGCATCATCTCCAATAGCCTTCTCCATCACCTCCGGGACCCCATGGCGATCTGGAATACTGCCCGGCAGTGTTCAAAACAGGGGGCACCCATATTTATCATGGATCTTATGCGTCCCGAAAATCCGGCGAAAGCCAGGGAACTCGTTACACTTCATGCCGGAAATGCATCGCCCGTATTGCAGAGGGATTTCTATAACTCACTGCTGGCTTCATACCATATAGATGAAATACGGGAACAGTTATATTCTGCAGGCCTGGCATATCTGAGATCAGAAATAATCAGCGATCGTCACCTGCTCGTATGGGGTGCAAAAAATGGCTGATTATAATAGTGAACATCTTGGCACGGCTTTCAGGGCAGCAATACTGGCCGGTGATTTTATCGTAAATAATCTTGGCAAGATTTCGAAGAATGATATTGACACGAAACAGGCATCTGATTTTGTTACCCGAATAGACAAAGAATCTGAGCAGATGATCGTGGCGACGATCAGAAAGAAGTTTCCCGGCCATCAATTCCTTGCCGAAGAGTCATTCAGGGAAAAGAATATCTCTGGATATCGATGGATTATAGATCCCCTTGACGGGACAACAAATTTTATACATGCCTATCCTGTCTTTGCAGTGTCCATAGCCCTTGAATGTCAGGGAGAGATCATACTGGGCCTGGTGTATGATCCATTGAGGAATGAGATGTTTACAGCAGAAAAAGGCAGGGGCTCGTTCCTCAATGGAGAACCGTTGAATGTTTCGTCGGTAGCGGATATGGCAAACAGTCTCGTTGCTACAGGGTTTCCCTTCCGCAAAAAAGAGATGATAGACCCTTACCTCGAGCTTTTCAAAAAAGTATTCCACCGCGTCTCTGATATCAGGAGGGCCGGTTCAGCAGCACTTGACCTCGCACATCTTGCCGCAGGGAGATGTGACTGTTTTTTCGAGATAGGTCTGAGCCCCTGGGACATAGCAGCCGGAAGCATTCTCATAAAAGAAGCGGGAGGCATTGTCACTGATTTTGCCGGAAGCCAGGAATATTTAGTGACAGGGAACATTGTTTCGGGGACCCCTGCCCTTCACGCAGAAATACTGTCTGAAGTAAAAGAAGTATTTACCGGTATAATTAATCAATAATAAGAATTAATTCCTCTCCCACTTCTCTGTTGACACAGATTCCGCCCGAATGATAGGCTATCCTTGTCTTACATCTGAGAGAGAAACATCTATTCAACGACAGATGGTTCAGAGAGACATATGAGCAAGAAAAAAGTATTTATCGGGATAGCTTTTGTTCTGATCGGAATATGGTTTTATATCGCGCTCTCAACATTTGCCATTGATGAGACCTCATTCCCTAAAAAATTAATCATTCAGGAAGGGACGGTCAGGACAGCTGATGAAGTAGCAGAGGCCCTCTCAAAAGAAATGGGATTTGATCTTGAAGGCGCCTTCAAGAGCGGTTATAATTCGAGGGAAGTAGTGAATTATCTGATACAGGAGCCCCATAAGCTGGACATTACCATGCACGACGGTAATTTTTACCAGAAACGGAAAACGGTGCCCCATATTATCCCGCTTTCAATTTCCATTATATTAATTGTCTTCGGTACAGTCATGACCCTTCTCGGTTTTAAGACAAAGAAGACCTGATTGAAAAACTATTGATCATCGGTCTTTTAACTGTACTGTCAATCTGTAAATTTCTTTATAATACAGTATAATTAACGTATGTTCTTCAAGTTATTTCTCATATTCGCACTTATCCCTGTCATAGAACTGGCCCTCCTTATTCAACTGGGGTCCTATATCGGAATTTTCAATACCGTCGTCATTGTAATACTGACCGCACTGGTCGGGGCCCATATGGTCAGGTCTGAGGGGACAGGGGTCGTTATGCGCATACAGAAAAATATGCAGGAAGGAACATTCC
>CALZGI010000151.1 GCA_945786855.1 Thermodesulfovibrionia bacterium
CCCTCTTCAACAGTCTGGTTCATCTTTGATTCCCTCAGCATGAACCGGGTGGAGAATGCGGGGAATTTCTGGTTCTTTACGACATCAGTGATTTTATCTTTGGCCAGTATGGAGGCGCCTCCCCCCAGGAGGAGACCTGCGAGTGCACCGATAATAAAACCGATCGGGCCGGTTGTATGCAGAAGGGTCGAAATTACGGCAATCCCCAGCACTTTTCCAAAACCACCGCTTAAGGTTCCCACGGTTGCCGCTACAGCAGCAGTTACGGCCATGCTTATTTTGCCCGTCATTTTAGCGGTTACGGTTTCATCCAGCGCCTTTCGGTATGTACTGGTATGAATGTCCATACCCTGTTCAACACTGACCTCAAATGGCGATAATTTTTTCCCGATCACCGCACTGACACGTTGTGCAAGCGTCTGCTTGAAGTCATCCTGTACTGTTTCCAGAAAATTCTCGAGCTCAACTTTAAAGTCATCGCTCTGCTGTGATATCGCTTCCTCGAGATCCCTGATCCGACCGCCGTTATCACGGAACTGAACAAGCTGGGGCACGACTTTATCATCATAAAACCTGTCTCGGGCATACACCGCAATGGAATCGGACAGCCTCTCAACTTCCGATTGAACAACATTGGAAATTTCTTTCTGTAAACGGTTTGCCTGCAACTCCCGGGAAAGGGTAATGCAGCGTGCATAATAATGCTCTTCAGGGTGAATCGTTAACTGCCCTGAAAGGGCTTTTATTTTCCCTGATTCAAGAAACGCAAGAAAGAATCTCTCCGGAATAACATACATAAAGGCACTCAAAGAAAAAAGATGTATCCATGGCGCTGCCGGTGCTCCATGCGGACGTATCAGGGGCGATATATGAAACGCCTGAATGAAATCCCCGTGAAGCAGTTGTGAAGGAAGCCCGAACATGACATTAAGAATGATAGCTATATCCTGTGGATCATGTATGAATGTGCTTTTCCAGATAACATTATACTCAAAAAATAATCCGCGTATATATATACCGGCCAGAGCCCCCATGATCAGGGAAACAGCCAGTACATGGATGATTCGTGTGCATCGGGACATGACTACATGCTGATGTACGGCCCACCAGAGTTCCATATATCGGTGTGTTATCTTCAGTGAAGAAGAGGCCTTTTTTATTTGTAGTTTCTTTTTTGAGATGTACTGATGAAATGAAAACCATATGTTCCTGAGTACTCGACCATACAGGGAAGAAGTATATCCCGGCTCTAAAGCGTGAGGTCCGATCTCTGCATCATGAGACTGTGTTTCGGGTAAAGACTCATCTACAGGGGAAGGGAGTTTATGTGCTTTTGGCTTTTTTATAAATAAATGCCTTATGAGAAATACGGCAAAGACACCAATGTTCCATAAAATGAGAAGCACTACGGGATTATAAATAATATGGACCATATCATCCCGTCCGAGATAATTGAAACCAATGCCGAGTACAAATATCGCGATGCACATCATAATAATCCATTTCTGTGGAAGATGAAATGAGTGAGGAATTTTTTTCAGTGTCTCCGGCAGCTTATGATAAAGATACTCAGCACGTGACCCGATCAGGGCAATATCATTTTCTGCTTTACCTGAGACAATCGAGGCATTGAGGAGGGTTTCGGATGTAAAAGTGGATGATTCACTCTCTTCAACCGCACGAATCAAAAGTATTTTTGAGATTTCACTTTCCGTCATATTTATTCTCTGCTTTTTGTACTGATACGTAGTATATCAGATAGCTATTTGCGTCATGTATCACATCTATTGTTTATTCAGATTTAAACAGGAATTGCCCATGTGAAAGGGAAATGCTCTGCACATAAATAATAAAAAAAAGGGGAAGATCAGCCTGTCATTCAGCTGCTAATCGAATATTGAAATCACCTGCTGCCCTGTCAATGACGATGCGGTCACCTGACTGTCTGATTCCCCCTGGATCAGGCTGAGCCGGGGCATACCGATACCCTTCAGGGATGACAAGGGTCAATCCTTCCATTTCTTCCGGCACCTTTAAGCCAATGATTAAAGCTTTTTTTTCCGGAAATACATCAAGGTCAATCCTGTCTCTGGCTGACCACCAGGCTCCGAATTCTGATACAGTACCAAACCAGGCATAGTCTCTGACAGCCGGAATAAATCCCTTCAGAAACCTCATTTTATGGTCTGTTATATCAGGATGGATAAGGACAACGTAGATACCCCCGTACTTCCTGATCTTGTCCGCCAGTTCTATTGCCTGGGGAAGCCTCCTGTCCATTTCCGGCAGGTGTTCGTCTTCGATTGTGATAGGAAATTCGTAGACAGGAACTTCTGTCTCATATTCCCTGTTATAATTCATCTGAAAGGGCAGATGGGTCAGGGTCCTGTTTGCCGTGACCGAGGAACTGTATAAATATCCTGTTGCCTCGAGCGCCTGGGGCAGGACAATGGGAATGGAGAGATGTCCCGGCCTGAAAGAAAAGACCCTGCCTTTTTTGGTAAAATGCTCGAGAAGGAACCTGCTGACCCGAAGTTCTCCGAGTATGGTCCCCCGTCTGGTTTTGCTTTCGTTTTTCACAACGGGTCTATACAAGGGATACTGCTCAGTGCCGGTTCCCAGAGGAAATTCACTGAACAAAACCGCGTGTGAGACAGAATGGCTGCCTACCTCCATCCCCCATTTTTCAAGCTGTACTACGACCGGAACCTTTTCATCGGAAAAGAATATCTCGTCACTCCAGTCACGGACGTATTTTGTCTGAATGAAATAGGTGGCCCTGATTCCCTCGTCATGCTCATACCTGCCGTAAATCAGGGAGTTGCCCACTGACCCTGAGTAGTCCACATCGTGTGTTATCATGACCGACAAAGACTTATTAAAGGGCACTGTGTGAATTGTTACGCCATAAGGCACTGCAGAAAGATAGATTTTTTTGATTATCCTTAAGAACACGTCAATGGCGGGGTTGTATCCATTAACATAGTTAAATGCCATTCCGTCATAACGAAAATTATGGGCCTTCAGAATCAGGTGTCCCACATCCAGCCCAAAGGCATACGCCCTGCTCCGGGAATAAAATTTTTCCGTAATGGCTGCGGTCCCGTCTTCATACACGGCCAGGGGCTGTTCTATTGGGAGAGAGTAACTGTAGCTGCCCATCGAACTGCCGGGGCCATGCTTCCTGTCTTCATGATAAAGGGTCAGCACCTGCTCTTCCGGTTCTGTAAATGAGCCGGTCAGAGGATGATCTGTGTTAAGACGGACTTCAGAGTGTTCTCTGGAGGGGAGGGCATCTGTAAAACCAAAGATCTGGTTAAGTCCTCCTCCAAGCACATTAAATCCTACCAGTGTACCCCCTTTCCGGGGGTAGGCGGCCAGGGCCCTGAGTGCCTCTGAAGAGAGCGTTCTGCCGGATATCATGGGATACACGATCACCATCCTGTGTCTGAGCGCCTCTTTGTAATCAGTGGTCACGGTAAAAGGGATTCCCACTGCCTTCAGCCCATGGGCAAGACCGAGCCATGAGGAATTCAGATCCGTTAAATAAATGGAGAGCCTGCTCTCCGACCCTGTCGCATATCTCTTTAGCGGGTCCTTTACCGATACAGTTACGGTTGAAGGCTCTGACGGCCCTTTCACACCCTCAAAGATATAGAATTGAGCGCTTATTATGTAATAAGAAATACCGGCAATGATGAGGAAGCCAGCGGCGATAATGATATTAACAATGTTTTTTCTGTTTAATATAGGCATGTTAAAATAGATTCTTCTGTTTATGTATTCGGTACTGTTTCGTGAAAAATTAAGCATACCCTCCCATGCCGTGCAGTGCGTCCTTATTCGTTCTTCTCAGAAAATCATGGGGGAAGTAGATTTTCCAGTGCTATACGTTATTGCCGCCAATTCCCAAATACCAGATAACTCTTTGTTACCATTGCTTTTCCCATGCCTTTTTCCTCTGAACGTCACAAGGCAAAAAGAAAATTTGTCTATATGTCCGGTTCATTATATAATGGCTCTTAAGAGAAATTGAAAGTCATAATTTTCCACATAAGGTATTATGAGGATTGATCATGGCTATCATATTATTGCAGGAGGTCCTTAATGACTGATTTTCATCAGGAAGGGAATATAACCACATTTCATGACCTGTACCGTATATTTGATATCAATGAATATCTGAAAAACCTTGAAGAACGCCTTCTCCTTTTTGCACGGAAAACCAAGATCAGCCTCATTCTTCCCTGCTATTATACGGAGCTCGACAACCCCGAAGTCCTGAACAATATTGTGGACAAGATAAAAGAAGTCAGGTACCTCAGAAATATCGTCATCGCATTTAACGGCACAGATGAAGAGCAGAAGTTTCGTGACGCAATGGATTATTTTGAC
>CALZGI010000152.1 GCA_945786855.1 Thermodesulfovibrionia bacterium
ACATAGGTAATTGCCTTTTCGTTCATCACCGGGAGCACTCCGGGCATTCCCGTACAGACAGGACAGGTCTGGGTATTCGGCTCAGCACCGAACCTGGTAGAACAGCCGCAGAATATCTTTGACTCCGTCAAAAGCTGAGCATGAATCTCAAGACCGATTACCGTTTCATATTTCATCGATTCTCCCTGTTCTTTCCGGGAGGGAAGTGTGATTTCAGTTCCATTCTATCTTTTTCCTTCTGCACTTTTGCTCTGCTGCACTTCTGCACTTCAGAGTTCCGGTTTCCTCTTATGCCACCCTGAGTTCTGCTCATAGGCATGGGCCACTTTCAGTATCGTCTCTTCATCAAAAGGTTTGCCGATTATCTGTAATCCAACAGGCAGGCCCTGTGATGTAAAACCACAAGGAACTGAGAGAGCGGGTATGCCGGCAAGATTCACCGATATGGTGAATATATCCGTCAGGTACATTTGTAGAGGATCCTTGATTTTTTCCCCGATCTTAAAGGCAGGTGTCGGCGTAGTGGGTGTAATGATCGCATCCACTGTCTCAAAAGCATTCTCAAAATCCTGTCGAACCAGTGTCCGTACCTGCTGGGCCTTTTTATAATATGCATCGTAGTACCCCGATGACAGCGCATAGGTACCGAGAATTATCCTCCTTTTCACCTCTGCACCGAAACCCTGTTCTCTCGTCTTCATATACATGTCAATCAGGTCTTTTCCGTCAACCCTTAATCCATACCTCACACCATCATACCGGGCAAGGTTAGAGGAAGCCTCCGATGTTGCAAGGATATAGTAGGCAGCTACTGCATATCCGGTATGAGGCATGGAAATTTCCACCGCTCGCGCGCCAAGGGATTCCAGATTTATTATGGCTTTCTGTACAGACTCCTCTACTTCTCTGTCAATCCCTTCAATGAAATATTCTTTCGGAATGCCAACCTTCATCCCCCTGATATCATGCCCGACGGAACGGGTAAAGTCAGGAACAGGGATGTTTGCCGAGGTTGAATCACAGGGGTCATGTCCCGCAATGACATTCATAAGAATCGCGGCATCTTTCACATTTTTTGTGATAGGACCGATCTGGTCAAGGGACGATGCGAAAGCTACGAGCCCGTATCTCGGTACACGGCCATAGGTCGGTTTCAGTCCCACAACACCGCAAAATGCGGCAGGCTGACGTATCGATCCGCCCGTATCTGACCCGAGGGCAGCAATGCATTCATCGGCAGCCACCGCAGCCGCCGAACCGCCGCTCGATCCCCCCGGCACCCTCTCCATATCCCATGGATTTTTTGTTGTCCCGTATGCAGAGTTTTCTGTGGAGGAACCCATTGCAAATTCATCAAGGTTGGTTTTCCCTGTCAGGACATATCCGCTCTCTCTCAATCTTCCCGTCACGGTACTTTCATAGGGCGGAATAAAGTTTTCCAGTATTTTTGATGAGCAGGTAGTCCGGACACCTTCCGTGCATATATTATCCTTAACTGCCAGGGGTATGCCGGACAGAGAGAGGCCTTTGTTCTGCCGTCCCGCTGCTTCTTCCGCCTCTCTGAGCGCAATGTCTTTATTCAGGAATACATAAGCCCCTACCCTGCCTTCTACATGCCCTATTCGCTCATATACCGCATTGGTGAGTTCCAGAGAGCTGATCTCTCCTTTTTCAATCGCCAATCTCGCTTCATCTATGGTCAGTCTGTAAAGTTCCACCGGCCCTCCAGTCGAGAATTTGTGAATGCCCGCTCGAATGCACCTCCCCCGGGCAAACTCCGCTGAAAGAACTTTCCTCTTCAACGGGGTAACGAGACATTTTACAATTTTACCCCATGATAATGAAAGTTCTGTTCACTATAACTCCTCATATTTTTTGCAGATATTAAGATATTGAGATATAATGGTTTTAAATATAAATGGAGGCACAGGGCACTATACAAATTATATGTTCCAGACAGGGTGAATGATGAAAAAGAAACATGATAAAACAAGAGGCACGGTAAGACATGATGTAAGCCTTTTCACCGATCACGATATCTACCTCTTCAAAGAAGGGAATCATTTCGAGCTTTATAATAAACTGGGGTCTCACACGATAACTGCTGACGGGACAGAAGGCATATATTTTGCCTTGTGGGCCCCGAACGCAGAGAAAGTATTTGTTACCGGGGATTTTAACAGATGGAGCAAGGAATCCCACCAGCTTGCAGCACGGAAGGATGACTCGGGAATATGGGAAGGATTTATTCCCGGAGTGGACCAGGGGAGCGTATATAAATATCATATTGTATCAAGGTACAACAATTATTCCGTAGACAAAGGGGACCCCTATGCTTTTCACTCGGAACTTTCTCCCCAGACAGCCTCGGTTGCCTGGAAGCTTGATTATGAATGGAACGACAGCGCGTGGATGTCAGAAAGAGACAAACGGAATGCCCTGAATGCACCCTGTTCAGTATATGAAGTCCATCTCGGCTCATGGAGGAGGGTCCCTGAAGAGGAGAACAGATTCATGAACTACAGGGAACTGGCCCATTCCCTCACGGACTATGTGAAAGACATGGGATTTACCCATGTTGAGCTGATGCCCGTTATGGAGCACCCCTTTTACGGTTCATGGGGATATCAGAGTGTCGGGTACTTTGCTCCCACAAGCAGATACGGAACTCCCCAGGATTTTATGTATATGATCGATTATATGCACCGGAACGGCATTGGAGTTATCCTTGACTGGGTACCCTCGCATTTCCCTTCTGACGAACACGGACTGTCTTATTTTGACGGGACATACCTTTATGAACATTCCGATCCCAAGAAAGGATATCATCCCGAATGGAAAAGTTATATTTTCAATTACAGCAGAAACGAGGTACGAAACTTTCTTATCAGCAGCGCCCTCTTCTGGCTCGATAAATATCATATTGACGGCATCAGGGTAGATGCCGTTGCCTCCATGCTCTACCTTGATTATGCAAGAAATGAAGGAGAGTGGATACCGAACAAGTACGGGGGGAACGAGGATCTGGATGCAGTCAGTTTTATAAAACGGCTGAACGAAGCAGTATACAGTGCGTACCCCGACGTACAGACAATAGCAGAAGAGTCGACGGCATGGCCGATGGTGTCAAGACCCACGCACCTCGGGGGGCTCGGTTTTGGAATGAAGTGGAACATGGGATGGATGCATGACACGCTGAAGTACATGTCCAAAGAGGCAATATATAAAAAATATCATCATGATCAGCTTACGTTCAGTGTATGGTACGCATTCACTGAAAATTTCGTCCTTCCCCTGTCTCACGATGAAGTGGTCCACGGGAAAGGGGCACTTATAGGGAAGATGCCGGGAGATGAATGGCAGAGAAATGCAAACCTGAGGCTCCTGTTCGGATACATGTACAGTCACCCCGGGAAAAAGCTTCTTTTTATGGGCTGTGAGTTCGGGCAGTGGAAAGAGTGGAACCATGATGAAAGCCTGGAGTGGCATGCCCTTGAGCATCAGTCTCATCAGGGACTGCAGAAGTGGGTCAGGGACTTAAACCACCTCTACAGAAATGAACCGGCACTCCATGAAATGGATTTCTCACAGGAAGGGTTCCAGTGGATTGACTTTCATGACTGGGAAAAAAGTGTCCTTTCTTTCATTCGGAAAGCAAAGAATCACGATGACTTTCTTGTCATTGTCTTTAATTTCACTCCTGTGCCAAGGTACGATTATGGAATAATTGTACAGAAGGGCGGAATGTACGAGGAGATCCTGAACAGTGATTCTGAACAATATTGGGGGAGTAACGTAGGTAATCTGGGCGCTGTTCATGCTCAACCCATGTCCGGTGATGAGCATCAATACATGGTCAGACTTAATCTCCCGCCTCTCGGAGTCGTGATATTAAAACCGGAGAAGAAGAAACAGAAAAGAAAACAGAAGAAGAAATAGATGTCTTGTTTCCTGCATTTTCTTAAAAATAATTTATTAAAATTCAAGATTCAGGATAGACACCGTTTCCATGACTATTTCAGAAATGAGGCTCTGCTCAATAGCGCCAAGTTATTTTGAAAGATGAACATCGAACATTGAACGTTCAACATCGATTGAAAAACAGACATCCAATACCGAACATTCAACACCTGTTTCTGTTTCTTTCCAGCCGTATTGATCCTCGTAACGAAAATCTTAATTAATTCTTCTGTTTCTTCATCTTTTCCCATTCACCATTCGATGTTAGATGTTCGATGTTGATCGCCTTCTTTTAAAAATTCTAAAATCAAAGACCTGACCCTACTCCGTTCGTCCCATTTTGTAAATTGTGCAAACACGCCCCCGCCCACCACCCGGCATTGCAGTTGGCAAAGCCACCCCCATCGAGGTCCGACCTCGATAAAAACAAACGAAAACCAGTGTGTTATAGTACATCTCAAGGGACATGGCAAAATTATCGAGGTCTCACCTCGATAATCCTGCCTGATAATTTCAATATGCGAAAAGTCGAATTCACTAATGGAGAGATCTATCA
>CALZGI010000153.1 GCA_945786855.1 Thermodesulfovibrionia bacterium
GGAAACGGGCCGTGCAGGGCGGGACGGGGAACCTGCGGAATGTGTGCTCTTTTTCGGAAGGGGGGACATTCCGAAAATGAAGTATTTTATTGAACGGGCTCCCGATGAAAAAGAACGGAAAATCTCCCTGGAAAAACTGAACCGGATGGTTAAGTATGCATCTCATCACGTCTGCCGCCGCAGACAGCTGCTGGAGTATTTCGGCGAAAACTATCGGGAGGAAAATTGCGGGGCCTGCGACGTATGCTCCGGTACCGCTGAAAAGGTTGATGCCACTGTCGATGCCCGCATATTTATGTCCGCAATGTCGCGGACGGGCCAGAGGTTCGGAATAAACCACATTGTTGACATTGTTACCGGCGCTGACACAAAGCGGATCCGTGAACTGGGCCATGACGGGATAAAGACCTACGGCGCGGGGAATGACCATGACAAAAACCATTGGCGCTTCATCGCCGATGAACTGTTGGCACAGGAAATCATATACCAGGACGGAGACAGGTATCCAGTGTTAAAGCTTACTGAAAAAGGGAAGCAGGTGTTGTTTGGAAAAGATACAGTCAGTACGCTCAAACGGGAAGAACCGAAAAGGAAACAGCGCCTCCAGGGAGGATATGAATTCGGCCCCTACGATGAAGGTCTTTTCCAAAGGCTTCGGGACCTGCGGAAGAAGCTTGCCGACGAACAAAGGGTCCCGCCGTACATAATATTTTCGGACAAGACACTTCACGAAATATGCAGGCACTATCCAAAGGCATTGCCTGATATGGCATTGATACACGGGGTCGGTGCTGCCAAGCTGGAACGGTACGGGGAGCCATTTACAAATGCGGTAAAGGCATATATTGATGAAAACCCGGCCTTGTCTCTTCCGGAGAGGACAGAAACCGGCGTCCCGGTTGAAAGGGCTTCGGGCAGCACAAAAGGGGAAACACTGGAAAAGACCTGTGAGCTGTTTACAAAGGGGCTTTCCATTGAAAAAATCGCAGCCGCCCGCAACCTCTCCGAATCTACGATCTCGGGCCATATGGAAAAACTGATCATGGACGGCCGGGATATAGACATGGACCGTCTCATAGAACCGGCAAAACGTGACGAAATAGGAAAGCTTTTCTTGACCCTGCAGTCCTGGCAGCTCAGTCCTGTTGTTGAGCATTTCAACGGGATAGTAAGTTATAAAGAGGCAAAAATGGTACGGGCCTATATGCAGCGCAGATCAATATAGGGGTATTCCTTATGGGCGCTCCATCCTGTAAATACTCTTATTTGATAATTTAATCAGTTTTTTACATCAACGATGCTATAGTTACTATATACACAATTTTCGAGAACAGTGTATTTCATCTGGAAAGGGCGCGGGGGCAGATGAACAAATGTCTCTACACTGAAATAGACGGGTTCAGCATTGCCTATCACCGGCAGGGCTCCGGGACACCGGTGATACTTATCCACGGCATCACGACCTATTCCTTTATCTGGCAGAAAATCATCCCCGGTCTTTCCCGTCATTATGATGTAATCGCCATTGATCTGCTGGGATGTGGAGATTCAGACAAACCTCCCGGTACAGACTACTCCCTGCCTGCCCAGGCACGTATCATTCGAAAATTCATAGACAACCTTGCACTGAATCAGGTTCATGTGATCTGTCACGATGTGGGCGGCGGTATCGGGCAGATCCTTTCAGTCAAATATCCAGAAGTGATAAAAGACCTCGTATTAATAAATACGGTGGGATATGACTACTGGCCCGTTCAGCCGATCATTACCATGCGTATTCCCGTAATCCGCCAGCTGGCCATGGCGGCGCTTGATTTCGGCATGCTGAAGATGCTTGTCCGGCGGGGGTTCCATCACAAAGAGAGGCTCAATGACGAACTGATGGATCAATTCTCTTATCCGCTGTCAAATAAGGAAGGCAGACAGGCCTTTCTTCAATTCGCAAAATCCCTTAACAACAGGAACCTGACTGAAATCGAGAAAAGCATTGGAAAGATTTCTTTTCCTGTTTTAATTGTCAGGGGAGATGCTGACCCGTACCTGAGTGCTGATATATCGGAAAGGCTCCACAGAGAGATCAGGGAGTCACAGCTCATACGAATACCGACAGGCGGTCACTTTCTCCAGGAAGACGAGCCGGACATGCTGGTAGAAATGATACACACTTTTATCGGGAAAACCAAAAAATGACTGAAAAGGAAAATCGGGGAGAGCTTGACGCGTTAAATAGAACGGTTCAGCACCTTACTGAAGAAAATGAGATGCTGACCGAAAAGGCAGAGGATATCTCCCTCCTCGGGAACATTTCGGAAAAAATGGCGATGGAATCCTCTATCGAGGGGATTACCGCCCTTGTTATCGAAAGCATCGCCACTCTCAAAGACATATTTTATTGCGCCTTTGTGACGATCCGCAAAAACACCATCACACTTGTTCACACTTTCTGTCCCGACCTTCCCGAATCCCTGAGTGGTCTGTCATACCCGCTGAGCCATGAGCTAAAGGAGAGTCTTGAGAAAAACAATACCTACTTTGAGATTCCTCCTGAAAAAGAGATGCCTGCTTTTATTCCACAGGTCATAAAAAAATCGCGGGCAAATGCATTTTATCTCAGCCCGATCACCGTCCGCAGCAAAATATTTGGTTACTACCTCTGTGTCAACAACATAGGAAGCAGTACATACATGAAGTGCCTGATTCCCCTCATGAAGCGCATCGCCGACGTCAGCGGGGCACGCATAGAAACATTAGTGACCCTTGATAAGATGGTTGAACTGAATAAAAGCCTGGAATCGAAGATCACGGAGCGCACTGCCATGCTGCGGAAAGTGAATGAACAGCTCCTCCGTGAAAACAGTGAGCGGGGACAGACGGCAGAAACTCTTCGAAGACGTGTTCGGGAAATGGAAGCAATGAATAAAATGAGCCAGACGGTAAGCGCCCATCTCTCTATAGATACAATAGTCACGGCCACTCTGGATGAACTTCAATCCATATTCAATCCCGATTTATCGCTGCTCTTTCTGAGACAGGGAGAAACACTGGTACTGCAGGGCTCCAGTACAAGCAGTCCCGGGATCAAGTATGACCGTTCAATAACTCACCGCGTCGGCGATTGTCTCTGTGGTGCGGCGGCAAAAGGTGGGATTTCCATATACTCTGAAGATATATTTTCCGACCCCCGATGCACGATGGAGGAATGCAAAGCAGCTGGGATCCATTCTTTTGCTGCGCTGCCGCTCCAAAGCGGCAATGAAACTATCGGCGTCCTTGCCGTAGCATCGAAAGCAAAAAAAGATTTTTCCGATATGTCGTCCTTTCTGGAGACCATTGCGGCAGAAGTGGCCCTGGGACTCCATAATGCTCAAATGTACGAGTCACTCAAGGTTCATAGCGAAACCCTTGACAGGATAAACGCTGATCTCTCAACAGAAATTACGGCACGGAAAATAGCAGTGAAGGCACTGAGAGAGAGTGAAGGGAAGCTGAAAGCAGTAATACACGCCCTGCCGGACATGATGTTTCTGTTGTCCCGCGAAGGGATTCATCTAGATTATTATGCTCCCGACAGGGACCTCCTGTATGTCCAGCCGGAAACCTTTATGGGGAAAAGTATTCATGAAACACTGCCCCGGGAAGCTGCTGAAAAATACAGCCATCACATCAAAGAGGCCCTTGACAGTAAGAATATGCAGGCATTCGAATATCAGTTGACCATTCCCGATGAGGGGATACAGGAGTATGAAGCCAGAATGGTAGTCAGCGGTGAAGATGAAACACTGACCATTGTTCGAAATATAACGGAAAGGAAGAACCTCGAACATCAGCTTCTGCATTCACAGAAAATGGAGGCCGTCGGTCAACTGGCAGGTGGTGTCGCCCATGAATTCAACAATATTCTGACAGCGCTCATAAATAATACATACCTCTTAAGAAACATGGTCAAAGAAGACGGAAATTTAGTGACTGCCGTTGACAAAATATTTAACCTCTCGAATAACGCAGCGGCAATAACCAGGGAGCTCCTTACCTTCAGCAGAAAGCAGCATGTTCAATTGAAGCCACTGAAATTAAATGCCCTTCTCAAGGATACAAGTGCACTGCTGTCAAAACTTATCCGGGAAGATGTTGCCTTTGTAATAAAAGCACCTCACCCGAACCCTGTAATCATGGCAGACAAAAACCAGATGGAGCAGGTCATCATGAATCTCGTCACGAATGCCCGGGATGCCATGCCTCACGGGGGGTCCCTGACCATCGAATCATCTATCGGGCAGATAGACAGCACGTTTATAGAAACCCATGGATTTGGAGAACAGGGGACCTACGTCCTGCTGAAAGTAAAGGATACGGGCTGCGGCATGGACAGGGAAACAAGTAAAAAGGTTTTTGAACCGTTTTTCACCACAAAAGAAGTGGGGAAAGGTACGGGGCTCGGGCTTGCAATTGTATACGGGATTGTAAAAGAACATAAGGGGTACATACTCGTAGAGAGTATTCCCGGGGAAGGATCAATATTTACACTCTACCTTCCTGAAAGCATACCCATGGCCGAGAAACAGGAGGACCGGGCATCGCTTAATCTGGAAGGGAAGAATGAAGTCATCCTGTTAGCGGAAGATGAGCCTTACGTCAGGGAGTCCATCAGGACCATCCTTGAGGAATTTAACTATGCAATCATCGAGGCAGCAGACGGGACAGAAGCGATTAATCTTTTTATTCGACACAGGGATGAGATACAGATGGTCATCCTGGATGTGATAATGCCGAAGATGAATGGAAACGAAACACTAAAAAAAATCAGAGAGATAAAGCCTGACATGAAAGCAATTTTCCTCAGCGGCTATACCTCAGATGTAATAGAAAAGGAAAAGTCTCCTGCCCGTGATTTCACCTTCATAACAAAACCGGTCTCTCCGGACAACCTTTTGATAACAATACAGCAGACTCTGAAAGGCGCATAGCCCGCATTATTCATAAATATTTGCAGCTGATTTTCATTTCATTACGCCGAAGATGCACTTTAAATCAAACAAACTCCCCCCGGGCAACCATCACAACTCTGCCTCCCACATGGACATCTATCTTCCCGCTTTTTTCCTCCGCCCTTAAATAAAGCAATGAAGGCCTTCCTATCTCATGGCCCTGTTCGACCCTGATATTTATTTTCTCCGAATCAAAGAACCGGTATTTTACCAGATATCCCGCTAAACAGCCGTTCGCAC
>CALZGI010000154.1 GCA_945786855.1 Thermodesulfovibrionia bacterium
CCTGTTTTGCATAGGCTGTGTATCTTGAGCGCATCAGCTGCTCGGCACTCGACGCACTCTGCGTCCCATCTATGATCGGACCGCAGCACTTTTCATAGGCAAGCCCGGTTCCGCATGGACATGCAGGCATAATTAAACTCCTTAATATTTGGTTTGTCTTATATATTACATATATTCTTAATTTATGGGGAAGGCTTAAGGCAATTACAAATTACGAACCTGCCTGCCGGTAGGCAAGGTTACGAATTACTAATGTAAAGGGGAAGGGGAAAAGAAAGTGACGAATAGCGATTGACGAATTACGAAGTAAAAAAGATCGCCGTTCATCAGTTAATCCGTTCCTTTGTCACTCGTCATTCGCTAATCGTCACTCGTCACTTTCCGTTATAACCGTTCCTTCGTCACTTGCCATTCGCTAATTGTAAGTCGCCATATTCGTTGCCAGTGTTAAAACTGCAAAAAAGAACATTAAAAGAAAGTGACGAATAGCGATTGACGAATTACGAATAACGAAGTAAAAAAGATCGACGTTTATTTGTTAATCCGTTCCTTTGTCACTCGTCATTCGCTAATCGTCACTCGTCACTTTCCGTTATAACCGTTCCTTCGTCACTTGCCATTCGCTAATTGTAAGTCGCCATTTTCCATTTATCAGTTGACCTGTCTTCATTAAACTTATACTATAAATATCAAATCTAATTGTTGGGGGACAATAAAATGCTGAAGTATCACTCTGACTTGGAAGAACGTCTTGTTGATTTTGCAGTGAGTATAATAAGAATAGCCGAGTCATTACCTGAAACCAAAGCAGGAAAACATATCAGAGGGCAATTAACACGTTCCGGTACGTCTCCTGCTCCGAATTATGGCGAAGCACAGGATGCTGAATCTCGAGCTGATTTTATTCATAAGATGAAAATATCACTCAAAGAACTGCGTGAAACAAGAGTCTGGCTTCAAATGATAGTAAAAGCTGCACTCGTTAAATCTCCATCAAAAGTTAAACCAATCATAAAAGAAGCTGAAGAATTAATCGCCATATTCGTTGCCAGTGTTAAAACTGCAAAAAAGAACTTGAAAAGAAATTGACGAATTACGAATGACGAAGTAAAAAAGATCGCCGTTCATCTGTTAATCCGTTCCTTCGTCACTTGTCATTCGCTAATCGTCACTCGTCATTTTCAGTGCTTGTCACTTTCCGTTTATCAGTTGATTGATAATTCTTCCCCTGCCATGAATCACGGGCAGCCAGGGTCCTGGTGATCAGGCCCAGTGTTTCACTTTTTCTGCGGGACCACGGGGGGGCGGTCAGTTCATCTTCGTGCGGGTCTCCGGTGAGACGCTGTATGATCATTTCTTCAGGCAGGAGTTCCAGAAAATCACAGACAATGTCTATGTACTCCTTTTGTTCAAGACAGTGATAGGATCCGCTTTTGTAAAGTTGTTCAAGTGCGGTTCCCTTAAGCACAGAGAGGTGGTGGAATTTAATGCCGTCAATGTCCATGCCGGAAACGATTCTTGCTGTTTCAAGCATCTGCTGTTTTGTTTCATTGGGCAGACCGAGAATGACATGGGCGCATACCTTGATATCCCTGCGTTTGGCCATGTCGACGGCCTTTTCAAAGCATTTAAAATCATGTCCCCGATTGATGCGGGCAAGAGTCGCATCATGGGCCGACTGCAGGCCGTATTCAATCCATACCAGATAGTTCTCATTATAATGGTGAAGCAGCTCCAGAACCGGTTCATCAACGCAGTCCGGCCGGGTGCCGATGAAAAGCCCTACTACATCCTCTACTGCCAGGGCGTCGTCATAGAGAGTTTTGAGGTGTTTAACGGGAGCATAGGTGTTGGAGAAGGACTGGAAGTAGGCGATAAATTTTTTTGCCTTGTATCGTCTGGCCATGTGACGTTGAACGGTTCTGACTTGTTCTGTAATGGACAGCCCCGGCCGGTGCGCTCCTGTTCCGGAGCCGTTGGCATTGCAGTAGATGCATCCCCCCGTGGAAATGGTGCCGTCCCTGTTGGGGCAGGAAAGACCGGCATCGATGTATATTTTCTGTACCCTGCAGGCAAAAAGGGACCGCAAATATGTGTTGAGGTCATTATATCTTTTGCTGTTACTCGTCACCCGTGCTCCCGGCTCTTCCGATTTCAATAATGTAGTATATCATCTGTCTAGTGATACCAGCCTTTCAACTCCCGGTCATCAATAATACTCAATCTTCCCGCGGCATATCCCCTGGCAGTGATGTAGTAAGCGGCGTATCGGATTGAGGAGAATCGGGAGTGATGGTTCTGAAAGCACGTTCTGACTGGTTCCGTATAAGATTCGGTTCCCTGTTTATATTTTGCATATCAGCCTGATCACCTGTGGCCGGGGGATTGGGGTGGGTCGACCTGCCGGCGCTCTGCTTATCGTCTTTCCCGTTATTGCTGCACGCGGCAACCATAATTACAAACAGTATTGCATAAAAGGTTTTCATTCATTCTCTCTTTTAAACCCGATAGTATCCAGTGGAATGATTTCGTTCATAATGCCCCTTCCTAAATAACCGTTTCAACTGTTCTATCCATTCAAGCTGTTTAGGCAGTTTAATCGATTTAATATAAACAGCCCTGTCCCCGTACTGCAGTTAATTATAACATGTGAGGACAAGTCCTTGAGATCTGCACATTTTACAAATCATGTGCTCCACAGAATCAGGTCCTGTTTCTTAATGATGGTTTGACCTCATGGCTTGTGTGCCCTTGCTGATAGCTTGACTAGGGAGAGGAGACGGGCTTCTTCGCTATGTACACGACATGCCTGTTCCCTCTGCGCGGCCGATGCCGATCAAAGGAAAATCCTGCATGAACGAGGCGCCTTTCAAATGCCCTGTCGGGGTCTTCGGACCAAACGGCAAACACACCTCCCGGCATCAGGGCAGAGCTGCTCATCGCCAGTGCAGCCTCACCGTATACATAGTTACCTCTTTCTTTGGCAGCCTCAAAGGGCCCCTCATAGAGATCAAGAATAATTGCATCAAAGCGGTTGTCTCCACCATTTATTGCACTCTTACGGATTATTGATGCCACATCGGCAATCTCTATCGTAACCCTGGGGTCATTTACTGCCCCGCCGGTAAGGGCGGCTACAGGCGCGCGGCACCATTTGACAACTACGGGATTAAGCTCAGCCACAACAACCAGGGCATTGCCGGGGAGTTCATCGAGGGCCGCCTTCAGGGTGCAGCCCATCCCCAGTCCTCCAATGAGAACTCTGGGATCATTCTTTTTGCTCATGGAATTGCAGGCCAGCTTCGAAAGCAGTACCTCGGACCTGCTGGCATGGGAGTTCATCAGTACACGGCCGTCAATAGTTATAAGAAAATCAGAACCGTTCCTTTGCCGAAGTTCAAGAAGACCATCAGGGGTATCTTCGCTGTCAATGGTCTGCCACGGTTTCGCCATCTATCGTGTCTCCTTCTTCATCGGGGCCGCCGATTTACATTCAAAAATTCAGGTACCAAATCCCAAATTACAAATAAATTCCAATTTACAATGACCAATGCGCCAAACTCCTCAATAACCGCTGCTGTATATTTTTTTATTTGGAATTTGACATGTGCGATTTATTTGTATTTTGGTGCTTGAAATTGTAGAGTCGACAAAAGCGTGCACAACTATTGTAAATGCTTTTAGTACTCAACGCCCATTAATAATGCGGCGGTTTATCGTCTTTCAGGGTCCCCCCGGGGGACATGATTGATGAGTTTTTGATCTGGTCCACGAGGTGTTTCAGTGTTTTGCTCAGGGCGTCTATCTGTTTCTGTTGACGGTAGACGGTGTCGCTCAGGTCTTTGATGGTGTTTTCCTGAAAGGCAAACCTTGTCTCAATTTCTACGAAAGGGTCTTCACTCATCCATTCACACTCCATCTTTTATTTCTTTTTCTTTGCATTCTTCGAGGACTTCTTCTTTCTCTTCTTCCTGTTTGCTTCCCATTGCTCATGTTCATCGATCATCTCCTGCAGGGTGCGGTCCTCTGCGGGTGGGCTGACGATGTGATGGTAATCTTTTTTGTAGAGCTTTATGACTTCAATGTCTTTCTTGATGAGCTCCTGGATATCCTCAAGAAGTCTTTTTTCCTCTTTGCTGCAGAATGAGACCGCTTGCCCAAGGTTGATGCCGCGGCCGGTCCTTCCCACTCTGTGCACATAATTTTCAGGCTTGTCCGGAAGATCATAGTTGATGACATAATCAACGTCAGGCACGTCAATACCGCGGGCACTGACGTCGGTGGCGATCATGATGGGGCAGCGGCCTTCCTTGAACTTTTTCATTACCTGAGACCGATCGTCCTGTTTCTTGTCACTATGGATAGTAGCTGTGTCTATCTGCACCCTCTCCATGGCTTTTGCCACCCGTTCGGCACGTACCCGGGTCCTTACAAATACGATGATCTTGCTTTCTGGATTATCTTGAATAAACCTCTCGAGGAAAAACCGTTTGTCATCCATTTCCACAAACATGACAAAGTGGGAGACATTCTTCGATACGGGGTCCTCCGGTGCCACCTGGATGCGTATTGCAGAGCTTTTAACCTGCGAGAAGGCAAGTTTCTTTATCTCCTTGTTAATTGTGGCTGAGAAGAAGAGGGTCTGGTGCTTCTTTGAGAGCTTCCTCTTTACAGATTTGATGTCATCAATAAACCCGAGGTCAAGCATATGGTCGGCCTCATCGAGCACAAGAGTGCTGATCCGCGAGAGGTCGACGTACCCCTGACTGATAAGATCAAACATACGCCCCGGGGTCGCAATAAGTACATCGATTCCGTCCTGGAGCTTTTTAATCTGCGGGTCCTGCTCAACGCCGCCGTATAAAGCAAAGGCCTTGACCTTCGAGTGCCGTGCAAGCTTTTCAAAAACCTCCCCGATCTGCATTGCCAGTTCACGGGTGGGGACCAGGACAATGCACTTGATCCCATAGGACCGTTTGCTGCTCTTTCCCCTGTGGATCATGTCGATGAGGGGAATTGCAAAGGCCGCCGTTTTTCCCGTTCCGGTCTGTGCTATTGCCAGGACATCCTCGCCTTTCAGGATTGAGGGGATAGACTTGAACTGTATGTTCGTGGGCCTGTTAAATCCCATCAGGGAAAGGTTCTTTTTTATTGTTTCTGATATGTGGTACTTTTCAAATTTCATCGATATACCTTACTTCACTGCTTCTCAACGTGAAAATCACTTTTCATTATACCGGAATCGGGACGGTGAGTGAGAGGGTCAGGGTGAAACTGCTCACGGGATGTATCAATGTTTTATAGCGATAAATATATGCAAGCTATTTCAGCCTGTGAGTCCGGGATATTTCGTCGAGGCTTGTGGTGCAGACATTCAAATCTTTTAATATGCCGTCTTCAATGCTGTATATCCAGCCATGCACTGACAACTCCTGTTCGGAATTCCATGCATTTTGAACGATTGCGGTGTGGCATATATTTGCTACTTGCTCAACCACATTGAGTTCGCACAATAAATTAATTTTATCTTTTTCATTTTGCAGCGAGTCAATTTCAGCTTGATGGGAGAGATACAGGTCTTTAATGTTTCGAATCCAGTTGTCCATTAATCCGAGCGCTTTATTTTCCAGGGCTGCCTGAACGCCTCCGCAGCCGTAATGTCCGCACACAATAATATGTTTTACCTTCAATACCTCCACGGCATATTGAATTACCGAAAGGCAGTTCAGGTCAGTATGGATAACGAGGTTGGCAATATTCCGATGAACAAATACTTCCCCCGGCAGTTTGCCGATAATTTCATTTGCCGGGACACGACTGTCTGAACAGCCTACCCATAAATACTCAGGGCTTTGCTGCTTCGAAAGATTAAGAAAAAAATCCGGGTCTTCCTTTCTTATCTTTTCCGCCCATTTCCTGTTACTGTCAAAAAGATTTTTTAAGACTCGCATATGTTTACGTTACTTCCTGTGCAAGAACGCACCTTGTTATGCATTTAAATCTGACCACACGGCATATTCGTTGCCATTGGGATCGCTGAAGTGAAAGCGACGGCCTCCCGGAAATGAGAATATGGGCTTTATGATGGAACCTCCGGCATTTTTTATTTTTGAGCTGGTTTGTTCCAGATCGTTACTGTAGAAAATGATAAGAGCACTGCCATTATCCGTGGAAACAGTTAGCTCGGATTTAAAAAATCCTCCGTCAATTCCCGCATCTGAGAAAGCAGAATATTCAGGGCCGAAGTCTACAAATGACCAGTCGAAAACAGCAGAAAAAAAATCTTTGGCCGCCTCAATATTCCTGGCAGGAAACTCGATGTAGTTTATTTTCTCGTGTTCATTCATTCTCTTGAACCTCTTTCCCGGCTACAAATATTTCACGTTCTGCTAATACATAGTATGCAAATAAAACGGGTCAATCCCTGAAGATCACCTTCAATAAATGCTCATTTACTCAATATATAGAGAAGGAAGAATAATCAGCATATTACCCCAGCATAATGGAAAATGCAATGTAATAAATAATTAAATTACGCCGGTTCAATCAAGAAAGCGCTCAAACCGTTTTAATCGCGTGAGCTGTTAAAATGTTCAAGAGCTTCATTTAGTTAAATGTTGCTGATTCTATTGAAAAAAAATTTGTGCGTTTTATTTCCATAATATATGAGAACTCAAGTATGGAACGCTGAATAAAAACGGGGACTTGAGGGTTCCCGAAATGTGTCTGGTCAGAACCTGCTTCGTAGCAGCAATAAAATAAGTGTAACAAATATTGTATAGTAGACACTGTGGAATATCCAATATGAAGCGCTGGAAAATCTAAATATGAAGGAGTTAAAAAAATGGCAGAAGCAAAAGGATTAGCGAAACCGGTAAAGCTTAAAAGTGAGCTCGCAGAGTTTTTGGGAGCAAAAGAACTTCCCAGGACGGAGATCACCAAAAAACTGTGGGACTACATTAAAGCGAATAAGCTTCAGACAAAGACTGAAAATGGAAAGCCTGAGAACGCAGGCAAGTTCATTGTGGCTGACGCTCAACTGCTCCCGATTTTCAAAAACACAAAGTCCAAAAGCAAATCAGGCAAGCTCACTGACCTTACAAAGATGAAAGAAGGCCAGACGATCAACATGATGCAGATGGCCGCTATTGTAGGCGCAAACATAGAATAGCTTTCACGCTTCCCCACTTTTCGGATCCAGAGTGATGTATGGCATTGGTGAGTTTGAAAGATGTGAGGCTTGCCTTCGGCGGTCCTGAACTGATTGACAGTGTGTCTTTGCAGATCGAACGCAGGGAGCGTGTCTGCCTGGTCGGCAGAAACGGGGCAGGTAAATCCACCCTTATGAAGATCATCAGCGGCGGGATCACTCCTGACGCGGGAGAGGTCATAAGCGGGCAGGGGCTGCGCATCGCCTCGCTTGAGCAGGAAGTTCCGCAGGATCTGTCCGGTACGGTGTTTGAAACAGTGGCCGCCGGTCTTGGCGGTATGGTCGATCTGCTTACTGAATTCCACTCTGTGAGCCTTCGTCTCTCCCATGGGGATACGGCAGCTATAACGGAACTTGAACGGATCCAGCACCTGATTGAATCCTCCGGCGGCTGGCAGATTCAGCAGAGGGTCGAGACCGTCCTTTCGCGCCTCAATCTGGACCCTGAAGCTCACACGGCTGACCTCTCCGGAGGTTACAAGAGGAGGGTACTGCTTGCGCGGGCGCTCGTAAACGAACCGGACCTCCTGCTTCTCGATGAACCGACGAACCATCTCGATATCACTTCAATCGGCTGGCTTGAGGAATTCCTCCTCGAATACCGCGGCTCAATACTATTCATAACCCATGACCGAAAGTTTCTCCAGACTCTGGCAACACGCATAGTTGAACTGGACCGGGGCCGGCTCACCGATTGGCCCTGCGATTACGCTACCTACCTTAAAAGAAGGCAGGCCGATCTCCATGCAGAGGCCGCGCACACCGCCCTTTTTGACAAGAAGCTCTCCCGGGAAGAAGTGTGGATACGCCAGGGCATCAAGGCACGGCGTACCCGCAATGAGGGACGTGTTCGTGCATTAAGGGAGATGAGGAAGGAGCGCCGCGCGAGGCGTACACAGACCGGGAGTGCCAGGATGGTCCTGAATGAGGCCGAGAGGTCGGGTAAACTGGTCCTTGAGGCTGAGGGGATCGGTTGTGTTTACGAAGGCAGTCACCTCTTTCGCGATTTCTCCACGACCATTATTCGTGGTGACAAGATCGGCATTATTGGCCCGAACGGCTGTGGGAAAACGACGCTGCTTAAGATGCTGCTTGGATTAATGGAACCCCACGGCGGGTCCGTACGCAGGGGGACCAGGATCAAGGCCGCATATTTTGACCAGCATCGTGAGCAGTTTGATGAAGACAAATCAGTCATGGATAATGTGGCTGACGGATCAGGGTATGTGACAGTAAACGGAAAGACAAGACACATCATCGGCTATCTTGAGGATTTTCTCTTCCCGCCGGAAAGGGCACGCTCACCAGTCAAGGTCCTGTCAGGGGGCGAGCGAAACCGGGCACTGCTGGCGCGGCTTTTCACAAAACCGTCGAACATACTGGTCATGGACGAACCCACCAATGACCTTGATACTGATACTCTCGAACTCCTTGAGGAGATGCTCATGGAGTACGAAGGCACTGTTCTCCTCGTGAGCCATGACAGGGAATTTCTCAATAACATTGTGACAAGCACAATAGTCTTTGAAAGTGATGGAAGGCTTGAAGAATATGTGGGCGGTTATGACGACTGGCTGCGGCAGTGCAGAACGGCAGCCCCGGCACGAAGGTCAAAGGCCCTGAAGCCGGGAAAGCCGCGGTCTCAGCAGGAGCGTCCGCGCATCCTCACGTTTAAAGAGAAAAGAGAGCTCGAGGCGTTGCCAGGGCTGATCGAATCTCTCGAAGCGGAGCGCGGCGTCCTTTTTGGAACACTTGCGAGCCCTGAATTCTATCGTCAGGAGGGAAGCAGGATAGCCGAGACAAAAGCCAGGCTCGGGGAGCTCGAAAAAGAGATAGCTGAATCCTATGTCCGGTGGGATCTCCTGGA
>CALZGI010000155.1 GCA_945786855.1 Thermodesulfovibrionia bacterium
CAAAGGTCCGGCAGAGAAAGTCCTGCTCATTCAGGGCGGCATACATGAGGGCCGAAGGCAGGGAACTTGCGTTGTATATAAGGTTCATGTCCGAGGGATCAAGATCATTGTTCGCATTAGGACTTGATCCCGTACCAACGGAAACGATCAGTAGCTTGTCCTCACCGGAGGGCCAATTCAGATTGTACGGTTCGACAGTAGCCATGAGGAATGCCTGAAAAGAGGGATTATTGTATGCAGTTATCCCCCCGTCAACAAAGACGAACTCGTTCTTGCCCATTTTCACAACTTCCGGAGGGAAGTAGACAGGGGCCGCGGTACTGGCCCGAACCAGCTGCCAGAGAGGAAAATCAAGATTGCAATCCCGGTGCGGGTTCTTTCTCCGTTTAGGCTGGTTGTATTTCGCAAAGGGATTATTGGATATGGGCCAGTGTGAATCAGTGGACGCATTGCGCATTACCATCATGAGAAGTGTTTTGAGTTTTTTACTGCCCAGCGTTGTATCCTCGCCGATTTCTTTTCTCAGCTTCTTAGCCAGTTTTTCATCTTCATATTTGTAGCGGAAACGGCGCAGGAGGAATGCCTTGTCAAACATTTCCTTTCCACTTTCAACATAAATACGCCGGATATCTTCTGCTGATTTTCCCAGGGCGACACATGCCGCTATTACGGCCCCCGTACTTGTGCCTGCAACAAAGTCGAAATAATCTGCAAGGACGAAATTATCCTTTTTTTTCAACTTTTTTCGCAGCATTTTTTCGATGGCAGCCAGAATCTCGACGGTCATCATCCCGCGTATGCCCCCGCCGTCGAGTGTAAGGATTTTTTTGGGTCCTGCCGTTGTAATCCTGTCGATTAATGCCATTTTTTCCTCCTCATTAAAACAGGTTGTTTGTATCGAGCACGTGCACCTGTCCTGTGCGCTTGTTCACTTCGTCATGCATATGCTTGGTGCCTCCCGGTCCGTCACCTCCTTTTCTGTTCCATAGACAGATGAAGTGCACTTTTTCAGGCCCCCAGGCCAGTGCAGTGCAGAGTTGCCAGAGGTTGTTACGCTCGTAGGGATTAACTTTTTCAGGTGTTTTCCCGAGCTCATCGGGCATAACAAGTAATTTTGCGAGTGGATTGTTCTTTACTGTATAATATCGATCCCGCCAGTTTTCTCCTGCAAAAGTGACGGACTTGGCGAGGAAGGCCGGCTCATCGAAGGCAACACGAATTTCCGTGGGAAGCCCCAATTTCATACATGCTTCAGCAAAGAGGATGTCCCCACCGCATGCTCCGCCGCAAAGCCCCAGATCTTCAGGTCCGGCCCCCTGTTCCCGGAGTACATTATATATTGCCTCAGCTGCAATCTGCTCTTTCTCTGGTGGGAAACGAGGTTCTGATCGACCAGGAGCATCAATCATATGCCCGCTGAACAGGAAGACCTTTCGGGGACGCCATGGAGGCCTCAGTTTTTCAAATGAGCTGTTGAATATTTTGAGAGCTGCTCCCACCTGCTCAGGTCTGAAATCAAGGTCCTTCAGCAAAAGCAGCTGCTGACGAGATGAGTCGAGAGAGAACCAGTCATTTTCAGATGCAGCCATGGCGCTATTATATGCTTTTTCTACTGATTCGGTATCACTCATCAAGACTTCCAGGTCTCCCAGAGTGACCCGGGCCCAAAAATCTTTGTTATGAACAGTTTCTGATTTCAAAGCAGACAGGACAGCCCAGCGGACAGCCCCCTCAAGGGCCGGGAGTTGATCGAACTCTTTGATGTCCCCGTTAAGATAACGGAGCAGATACATAAGGGTGACCGCGTTTATTCCTGAATAATAATGACCTGGATCAATCTGAAATCCTTCAACATAGGCTCTGATGGATTGGTGTAACTGACTTTCACAGGAATGGGCATCTTCAAACATTTCCTTTGACGATTTCCCTTCCATCCGCCAGGAATAAACCCACTTATCTTTTTCTACCCTTCCGAGCAGTGCCCGCGTTTCCGGGTCTTCGGGATGCTTGTCTGCAAGTTCATTTAACAGTAATTCAGCATTGTCATGTTTCTTTAACCGACCAAGCAAAACCCCCTTCTGCTGGAGGCTTTCAAGGTCTTCAGGGTTTATCTTCAATGCCCTTTCATACTGCTCAAGAGCAAAAGAGAATTGCCCGAGTTTTGTAAGCGCTTTCCCTGCTCTCCTGTACGCCTCCATCTTCAGGGCTGTTACAGGAGTTTCATCTGCCAGAACAAGAATGTCACCCGGACGGTTTTTTCTGCGGGCAATAGTAACATGGTTTTCCCACTGTTCATATTGTTCCCAGAACTCTCTCGCTTCATCTACCTTTAATGCTTTCCACGTCGGTTCCTGGAGATATTTTAGATGCTGATAAACAGGGCTGTCTTTGCGGCCATGCCACGATCCCGCTGTTTGCCTGGCCATCTCAGCCAGGGCTTTTTTGTCGTTCTCCAGGTGGTCCGTATCAGGAACGCCATTCTTTAAATGATATTGAAGTTTGCGATCTGTGTAAATATCAAAGGGCTGTTTTTCCCTTTTGCTATGCATTAATATGACACCACGAGCCCGAAGGGCATGGCGTACTCCCAGTTCATACCAGACATTTGGATTGTCGATTGAGAGATCTGTTACCACGAGATCAGCGAGAAGCAGCTCCTGAAACATGTCTGTCCTGATATTCCCCGCGCGGCTTTCTTCATCAGCACGAAAAACCTCAAACCCTGCATCTTCCAGGGCCGATTTGATGAGATCGGTATATACCCTGTCAAAATTGATATTTTCCTTATTACCGAAAGGCATTGCAACAAATACGTGCAGGGCCACGAATACACCTCCTTTTTTTGCTGCAAAACAACTTTTTCATCTGCCTGGTGTTCACCTCTGCATTTTAAGACCGCGGCATATACAACTCAAAATAATTACTTGTAACGTTGTTGTCAAAATAAATTTTGTCCTTATCAGATCTATGGCCTGTGAGAATTGTGTCAGTCGATCTATTCATATGTCTTTCACCCTGATCGTCTGCAGAAGAATTATATTTTCAGCATATGATCTGACGAGGCATGGCTGAAGTACAGTATAACGCTTAATATCAGCTGATTGACGCGGAGAATATCCAGGGCTGCCGATCATGCAGAAAAGGTAATCCGTCAGAAGCAGATTCGATTTTTGTTTGCCCACTAACGCCCCCTTCATTATCAATTCTATAATGAAACATCGTGAGATGAATGAAACAGATGACTACACTTTTCCGGCTTCTATAGTCTATAGATAAAAATTCTATAATAAAAGGCGTTGTATTGCAATTTTTTTTCATTCCTCTGTGATAGCAATAGGATTATGTCCCCTACAACTGCAAAGGTAAAATGTCCCCTGACCCCTCTTTTCCAAAGAGGGGAATCTAGCTTCAACTTTCTTTGTCCTGTCACGGATTTGGAAATGCTTACGAAATAGACAATTGTATGGACTATAGAAAGAGTTTGTGATATATAATGAGCATAGGCTTCTCCGGAGAGAGGGACACCTCGAAAAGTTTGAACCATACAAGGGGAAATGTATAGGGAGGAAAGCTCAGACGCTTTTCCACAGTAACATTTTTAGGCGGGGAGATGATGTGGTAGAATTATTTTGCAGTGATAGTATGTTTTAGCAGCTCTTCTAAGGATATGTGAAATGAGTGACATTTTTATCAGTTATGCCAGTGGGGACAGAGAGAGGGTGAAGGTCTTAGCAGAAATACTGGAAGGGTCTGCCTGGTCCGTCTGGTGGGACAGAAAAATCCCTCCCGGTAAAACATTCGCTCAAATCATTAAGGAGGAGCTGGATGCTGCGAAGTGCGTAGTGGTTTTATGGTCTCATCATTCCGTTAAATCTGAATGGGTACAAAACGAAGCAGCCCAGGGAGCGGGAAGAAAGATCCTGGTCCCTGCACTGATCGACCCGGTGGAAATACCTTTTGAGTTCGGCCGGATACAGGCAGCAGACCTGACGGACTGGAACAGAGAACAATCTCACCCGGGATTTACGATGTTTGTTAATGCCATATCAGAGATAGTTGGTGCTCCCCCCGAGCTCAAACCTTCTCAGGAGAAAAAAAGTATACAGGCAGAAGAGAAACTGCCTGCGGGAGAGGGGGCGCAAAAAAGCGCTTTCAAGAAATTTACCGGCAAGACTTTAATGATAATCATTTCTGCTGCCATTTTCGCGGGTCTCTTCAGGATTCTGTATCCGGAAATCGCCCTGTCCGAAGTACTGGTGGTCATCATCATTATTTCCATTATAACGGTATCTGTTCTCAGTTATATCTGGACATGGTGGCGCAGGAGAAGAGGAGGGGTATGAAACAATTATTGAGAAATAAACCGGTGCGGGCTGTGACAGCAGTGTGCATTGCCTTAAGCTGCCTTATCCTTGCCGCCTGCCCTCCGCCGGGCCCCATTACACGGGGCGATGGAGATGTGCCGCGTCAACACCTCTGGGCCCTGCTCACTGAAATGGACGGCGAAGAACAGGGCTACGGAATGTATACCTATGTGCTGTTCAATCGCAGGCTGGATGTCCCGGACATTGATGAGGAGACATTGAGCCGCTACAGGAGTCTGCTGAAGGCACTCGCAGGTTCGACACTGGGCAAAAAAGAGGCAGGAGAACTGAGCAGGGAGGAGATGGGGGAAACGAATCTCTTTTACGTTCCCTCTGTAGTGGAAGGGAAAAAACCATCTATCGAAATTTATAACACTGCGCTGGCTATGCGTTATTTGATGATGGCGGGCCGACTGGTGAGAGACGATAATCCGGAGTTGGCCGACCGTCTCACGACCCGCCCCGGTCCATTTTTGC
>CALZGI010000156.1 GCA_945786855.1 Thermodesulfovibrionia bacterium
CATACGTCACAGGACCTTCACGGCGACGGCAATATCTACAGCAAAAAATGGCAGGCCGTAGAAATAGAATGCGAGGACTGCCACGGCACAGCCGATGCCTACAGCAGCCTGAAGTCATCCTGGGGCAATCCCCTGGAGAATCTCAAAAAGGATGGTTCAAAGATCATCCTGACTTCAAAAATGGATGGCAAGGAAAGAGAGGTGCCCCAGACAAAAGATTCAATAACCAAAGGCTCTCCTCTTGCACAGGCTGCAATGGGCATCCCTTCCCATATGGAGAAAATGGAATGCTATGCCTGCCATGCCAGGTGGGCGCCCCAGTGTTATGGCTGCCACACCCAGCAGGACCTGGGAAAAAAATCAAACGGCTGGATAAGCACACAGGAGCCCGAAGACATTTCAACTGCCGGACTGAAAAAGAACAGGGGCTCAGCAACGTTTAAATGGAGTGAAACACGTTCCTACCTGCGCTGGGGAACGCCGGTGCTCGGCATTAATTCAGAAGGCAGGGTGTCACCCTTCATGCCGGGATGCCAGGCGATCTTCACACAGATAGGTGCTGATGGAACAGCGCTTCATGACAGAAAGATATTTACCACCTACGATGGACTATCAGGACTTGCACAAAACCCGGTACAGCCTCATACAGTCACAACAGAGGCAAGGACATGTGAGGACTGCCATGCAAGCAGAAAAGCAGTTGGCCTTGGTTCGGGTATCTATAATTCCCGTGCCAATGGTCTTGACATCGATTTTGAGCTTGAGCGGATCGTGGATGAGAATGGCAAACAGATCCAGGCCACCAATCACGTCGGAGCTCGGCCCTTTAATAAGGAGGAGCAGCAAAATATTCTTCGGGTCAACACATGCATCTCATGCCATAAATACAATGCTGATGCGGCATTCTGGAAGAAAGTGACTGATGTTACGGGTTTTGTAAAAAATGATGAAAAGCATAAGGAAATGTTAGAGAACATCTTTAAAAAAGGCTCCAAATAGTATCTGACAATGAAGAAGCCGGGGAGAGATAATCTTTCCCCGGCTTTTCTATGTTAACAAGAGTGAAGCAGGGCCTGGTATTGTAATAACTGTGTAAGCCGCTCGATCTGTTCCCACCGCTTGAGCCGTAAACAGTTCAAGCAGTTGAAACAGTTGTGGTACTCTTATTATGAGAGATTCTTACATGTTAAATAATCTTCCATCAGGCTTTCAAATGGATATCAAACGGTTAAGCCTCTTGAGATACCGGCTTGTTACATCCCAGCTTCTCCCTATATGTCAGAAAGAGGCATTTCAATTCTTTGAAGATCCCGGGAACCTGTGTGATATTACCCCTGTATGGCTCGATTTCTGCATGCTTAATAAAGACCAAAAGACCGGGGTTCAGGAAAATGCTGAATTTGAGTACACCATTAAATTTCTTGGTATAAAGATGCTCTGGCGCAGCCGAATTATTGACTATCAGCCGCCTGAAAGGTTTACTGACATACAATTAAAGGGTCCTTATAAATCATGGGTCCACCTGCATATACTCGAAAAGTCGCATGAGGGAACGCTTATGAGGGATGAGGTTTCGTATAAACTTTATCTGCCGGCGCTTATTGTACATCCCTTATTGATAAGAAAAAAACTCATGGACATATTCAGCTACAGGGCAGTGAAGATTGCTGAGTGGGCAGAAAAAATGAAATGAGGTACCTTTTGCTTGCGCTTTTTCTTTTTTTTGATAGAATTTTATTAAACTAACCCTGGGTAGAGAAAGAGAGTAATACATAATGGCATTAACCGAACCACATAAAAAAGCCCCGGATATCAGCGTGACCATGTCCGATGGAACATCCTGTAATCTCAGGGACTTCTGGAAAGAGAACCCTCTGATTCTTGTGTTCCTCAGGCACTTTGGCTGACCCTTCTGCCGAAAGCAGGCGGTGCAGTTGCACGGCGCTCGGGAGAAGTTCAGTGAAGCTGGTTTCAATGTGGTCTTGGTCGGGCTTGGAACAGTAGAGCAGGCTGAGCAGTTCAGAGAGGAATTCTCCCTTTTATTTCCCATCATATGCGATCCTCACAAGGAGCTTTACCGGATATTTGATCTCGGAAGGTCCACAATTGCAAATATGGCTTCACCGGGAGTATTGTTGAAAGGGTTGAGGGCCATGTCGCAGGGATACATGCCGGGCATACCCCGGGGAGATACGATGCAGCTACCCGGCGTATTTTTGATAGATACAGAGGGGAATATTCGTTATTCATATTTCTCAAAGGACCCGTCAGACCATCCTTCACTTGAAACACTGCTCGAGCTGGAGAAACTGTTTGCGTGATCCTGATTGTGTCTGGAGGAAGACAATTCGAGATAACTAATACCAGTTTAACACCCTTTATACGCTGTCGTATAATTTCTCAAGAAAGCAGCCGATCGTGAAGCTTTCTGACTCAGTCTTTCTGCGATTATGAAAAGACTGCAATCAGACTTGCACTTGCTCATGCTTTATGATTAAATTACCTGCAATAGAATTTTCACAGTATAAAAACCCATGGTATGCAGCTAATTGGTTGAAGCTTCTGGTGAAGAATGGTGCACAAAGGAAAAAAAACGGTTGTTCATAAGGCCTGCAGGGCCTTTGATTATGACGGTACCCGTATTCTCGATATCCTGAGGGAAGTTCAATCGGGGCTCGGCTGCATGAACGGAGAGACAATGGAGCTGCTGGCAAAGGAGCTCTCTGCTCACCGCGTAGAAATAGAAGGTCTTGTCTCTTTTTATTCCTTTTTTTCTGAAAAGCCAAAAGGAAAAATTACGATTCGTCTCTGTGATGACATCGTCGACCGGTTTGCCGGAGTCAGTAAGGTGGCTAAGGTTTTTTCTGATGAGCTTGGCATTGAGATGGGGAAAACTTCATCTGACAGGAATTTCTCTCTTGAATATACCCCCTGTATCGGTATGAGTGATCAGGCACCGTCTGCATTGATCAATCAGACGGTCGTCACAAAATTA
>CALZGI010000157.1 GCA_945786855.1 Thermodesulfovibrionia bacterium
CTTTAGAAATAACGGAATCAGAGAGGTATAAAACAGGAGTTGTTATCGGGTCTGTTTTTGGCGGTGTGCTATTCCATGAAATGCAGATAATATCAGGCTATGAGAAGGGTCTGAACAGGGTGAATCCGCTCAGTATTCCCAAAGTCAGTACCCATGCGGTCACAACTCATATAGCTCTTGAATTAAATTTAAAAGGACCGAATCTGGCCGTATCGACTGCCTGCGCATCAGGGGCGAACGCAATTGGCCAGGCTTTCAGGCTCATTCAGAATAATGAAGCGGACATCATTTTTTCCGGCGGTGTGGAGGCTCCCATATCTGCCATAACGTTCAGCGCCTTTTGTAACCTGCAGCTTCTGTCAAAGGGTAACGGAACTCCCGAGACAGCATGTTGTCCATATGACGGAAAGAGAGACGGGTTTGTTCTCGGTGAGGGTGGTGCAGTTCTCATAATGGAGGAATTGTCTCATGCCTTGAGAAGAGACGCCCATATATACGGTGAGGTTCTTGGTTATGCGGCCAACTGCGGCTCTTACCATATGGTGCTCCCCGAGCCTGATGGTGCTGAAGCTGCCAAGGTAATACAGGCTGCTATTAAAGATGCCGATATTGATCCTCTGGATGTCGATTATATCAGTGCCTACGGGAATGCCACCGGGCCCTATGATAAAGCTGAAACTCAGGCGGTAAAGTCCGTATTTCGTGAGTCTGCCTACAATATCCCTTTAAGCTCTATCAAATCAATGATAGGGCATACTGTCGGTGCGTCTGGAGCAATTGAGGCGGTGTCCTCTCTTCTTGCGATGGAAAATAATACAATTCTTCCGACAATAAACTATAGAGACCCTGATCCGGATTGTGATCTGGATTATGTGCCCAATAAAGCCCGCAGGGCACGGCTAAATACTGTTTTACTGAATTCTTTCGGTGTTGGGAATAATAATGCCTGCATTGTTATGCGGAGATTCGTGGACAGGAGGAGTGTAAACTGACATGGAACGTGTGATTGATAAAGAAATTCTTGAAGGAAAAATCAGACGGATATTATCGGATAACCTCGATGTGGATGTTGACTCAATCAACGGTTCTTCCCATCTCCAGGATGATTTGGGCATGGACTCCTTTGATGCGCTGCGTTTGATATTTGAAGTTGAAGGCGAGTTTGATATTAAGGTGCCCCCCACTGGATTGCCTCCGATAAAAACAGTAGCCCATATTGTCGATTTTCTATTGAAGAGAATAGCAGCCCAGCAAAAGGAAATTAATGGGTAGTCCGAAAACTGTTTTTTTGACGGGTGCTACCGGTTTTTTGGGTTCCAACCTGGCCTATGAACTTTTCAGGCACGGCTATAAACTCAAGTTGCTCATTAGAGAGAAAGAAGTCGCTGCCGAAGTGCGGCTCGAGAAAAGTCTCCGATATTTGATTGAAGAGCCCGCCGAATATCAAAACTTTTGCAAGCATGTTGAAGTCATTCCCGGCGATCTGACCTTTGATAATCTGGGAGTTGAACCATCCATTCTTACACGGTTACAGTCTGAAGTGGATATCATTTTCCACAACGCAGCACTCACGAATTTCAGTGAGCCCTACGAGAAATTAGAAAAACAAAATGTCAGCGCCACAAGGAATGTACTGGATTTTAAAGTACGATTGAAAAATAGTGCCTTCCACTATGTTAGCACGGCCTATGTTTGTGGTCAGGCAAAGGGTGTCTTTTTCGAAAATGACCTGGATAAAGGCCAGACTTTTAACAATCCTTACGAAGAAACAAAATTAAAAGCCGAGCAATTAATCAGGGAATACGAGGGGAAATATTCTTTTACATCTACTATATACCGCCCCTCTATTGTCGTCGGGGATTCAGTGAGCGGAAAGACTTCTAACTTTCTCGGCGTATACAGTTTTATCAAGGCAATTTACTTTCTGGTAGATATGTTTACCAAAGATTTATCTAAAGGGGGCGGGAGAGCTGAAACGGCGAATGTTTCATACAGGGACAATAAACTGCACATTCCACTCAGGATACCGGCAAACCCAAAAAAAACATTAAACATAGTTCCTGTTGATTATCTGATTGCGGTGATATTGACCGCTTTGACCCGGCAAGACCCATCAGGCGGAGTCTTTCATATTATAAATCCGTCTCCTCCCTCCATTGAAGAGCTGAATCACGCTCTACGTTCCATATTCAACATTTCAGGACCGACAATTGTTCGTCATGAGGAATTTCAGTCGAAACCGATGACGGACTGGGAAACTTTTTTTCTGGAGAGCATACAGGACGTAACACCCTACCTTGCCGGGAATGCCCCCGTATTTGCAGAGACTAATACGCAGAATCTTCTTGCTCAGAAGAAAATTACATGTCCCCAGATTTCAGGTGAACTTTTATCAAGACTTATTTCTTTCTATGTGAAGACTCTAAGGTATAAAGGATGAATTTTTTTATATTCTCATCTATTGTAGCTGCCATTACGTGTGAGTTGCTGGGCGGGTTTGTCTTTTTGAAAAATCCTAAAAGCAATATAAACAGATCATTTGCA
>CALZGI010000158.1 GCA_945786855.1 Thermodesulfovibrionia bacterium
GGCTCCATCACCGCACTTTCGGTGAAATTGACTTTAACTGCAAATATATGTTAAAAAAGATGTCTATTTAAGAGAGGTGGAGGTTTTATGTACGCAATAATTGAAACAGGCGGAAAACAGTACAGGGTGTCTGAAGGTGACATCGTTCATATTGAGAAGATAGATGACCAGGAAGCAGTCACTTTTGACAATGTCCTGATGGTATCCGATGGCGACAATTTCTCTTACGGAAATCCTTTTCTTGATTCTGCAAAGGTAACCGCTGAAGTGATGAATAACTTCAAGGGCAAAAAGGTCCTGGTATTCAAGCAGAAGACCCGGAAAAACCACAGGAAACTGAGAGGTCATCGGCAGCAGCATACAGCAATTAAAATTAAAAGCATTCAAGCTAACTGAAATTATTGGAGGATAGAAAATGGCTCATAAAAAAGGTGTTGGAAGTACAAGGAACGGACGTGACAGTGAGTCAAAACGCCTTGGAGTTAAAAGATACGGCGGACAGGTTGTAAAAGCCGGGAATATTCTTGTGCGCCAGAGAGGAACTAAGTTCCACCCGGGCCTTAACGTCGGCAAGGGACGCGATGACACACTGTTTGCAAAAATGAGCGGAATTGTTACATTTGAACGAAAAGGCAAAACAAAAAAGCAGATAAGTATTTATCCTGCTGAAGCATAGTCGAAGCACACTATTAAGTCAATTTTCCTGAAAGGCGGGTTTATCCCGCCTTTTTTTATGCAAAGCCCTCCACCCCTCCGCATGCACAATATAGTATTATTAAATGATGAAATTCATTGATCAGGTAAAAATTCATGTAAAGGCCGGAGACGGAGGGAAAGGGTGCGTAAGCTTTCGAAGGGAGAAATTTGTTCCCAAAGGCGGCCCGAATGGCGGTGATGGAGGAAGGGGAGGACACATTATCTTTGAATCAAAAAGAGACATGAATACTCTCCTTGACATTCAATACCATCAGCAATACAAAGCCGAAAAAGGGCGGAATGGCATGGGAAAAAACATGCATGGCAGAAACGGTCGCGATATGATCATCCCTGTGCCGGCAGGGACCGTCATAAGAGATCTCGACTCTGGAGAAATCCTCTGCGACCTTACGCTCCATGGACAAAAATTTACCGCTGTCAGTGGAGGCAGAGGCGGCCAGGGAAACAGCCACTTCAAGTCGGCGACGAGACAGGCACCGAGGTTTGCCCAACCCGGTGAACCGGGGGAAGAAAGAAATCTCTTCATTGAACTAAAGCTCCTTGCAGACATTGGGCTTGTAGGGCTTCCCAATGCGGGCAAGTCTACGTTGATTAGTGCCCTGTCGTCAGCAAAACCGAAAGTTGCGAATTACCCGTTCACAACATTGAGCCCGGTACTCGGAGTTGTGACATATGGAAAGTTCAAAAGTTTTGTAATTGCCGATATTCCCGGATTAATTGAAGGAGCGCACAGGGGAACTGGGCTTGGCTTTCAGTTTCTGCGTCACATTGAGAGAACTTCTATACTGCTGCACCTTGTGGACATATCCGAAATGTCAGAGGGAGACCCAGTCGCAAATCTCGAAAAGATCAACAAAGAACTCAATCTCTATAGTCCTGAATTAATTAAAAAGCCGCAGGCAGTCGCAGGGACAAAGCTTGATATAAGCGGAGACAGGGAAAAACTTGACACTCTTGCCCAATACTGTAAAGATAAACACTATGATTTTTTCCCTCTTTGCTCCGTTACAGGTGAAGGACTGAAAGAACTGATAATATACCTTGGCGAAAAAGTAGAGGAACATAAAAACAGATAAGAATTTGAGTTTTTGTTATTCTCTGACAGCTGCCCGCTGAAAGCTCATGGCTGATTATGAAAAGACTGGTCATAAAAATTGGAAGTAACATCCTCGCCCCTGCTAACCGTGGACTGAACACGAAAAGGCTTCACAATATTGCGGAAGATATCTCTGATGTAATAAACAGGGGGAATCAGGTGGTTATTGTCTCATCAGGCGCCGTAGCCGCAGGACTCACAAAACTCGGACTGAAAGGAAAGCCCCGCGACATTAAACTTCAGCAGGCAGCTGCAGCAATCGGCCAGTCAAGCCTCATGTGGGCGTACGAACAGAGCTTTGCGCATTTCAATAAAAAAGTCGCCCAGGTATTGCTTACGAGAGACGATATTACCAATCGTCTCAGGTACATTAATGCCAAGAATACATTATTTACCCTGATGGATTATGAAGTCATTCCACTGATTAATGAAAATGACCCTGTAGCTGTTGATGAAATCAAATTCGGGGATAATGACATGCTCGCGGCTCTTACGGCCGGTCTTGTCGAAGCTGATATGCTTGTTATCCTTTCAGATGTAGATGGCCTTTATTCAGGAGACCCGAAAAAGAAAAAGGTGGAAATCATCGATCATGTGGAAAAGATTACCTCAGGCATTGAAAAGCTCGCTTCAGGAAAAGGCAGTGCAGTGGGCACTGGAGGCATGTATTCAAAACTCCTGGCAGCAAAGCAGGCTGCCGATCACGGAATCCCCGTCGTCATAATGAACGGCAAAAAAAGCGGCCTGCTGCCCAGGCTGCTCAACGGGAATAAAATCGGCACCTACTTTGAACCCAAAAAGCAGCGACTGTCTTCAAAAAAAGGCTGGATCGCATACGGCGTGCGTTCCAGGGGAGCTATCTATCTTGATGACGGAGCAGTAAAGGCGTTAACCGAGATGGGCAGGAGTCTTCTTCCTTCAGGGATAACAAAAATTGAAGGGAATTTTGAAGTAGGTGATTACATCCGTTGTGTTACAAAGGAAGGCAAAAAAATAGCGAAAGGACTCACCAATTATTCGTCGAATGATCTTGACCGGATAAAAGGCAGGAAGACATCTGAGATAGAAAAGATACTGGGGTATAAGTATTCAGATGAGGTAATTCACAGAGATAACCTGGTGGTGATCTAAAGATCACTGTATCGATGAATATGCAAAAAAAAGCGAAGGGACTTTAAATTGAATTTCCCATAATGCTGAAAGACTGAGACACATTATTTCATAAAATTTTTCAATCAGCAACTTGATCATCCAATTAAAAATAAAAAAAGGGAGGCAAACAAGCCTCCCTTTCACATTAAACTGTTTTATTGATTCCTAATCAGCCGGCTGCAAGTCTGGAACACCTTTCACCCAGCCATCCTCAAATTCAGGTTCATGCCCGGATTTATCTATGCCAAGAAGAGTTCCCTTAAAACCAAGTCCTGAAAAATCCGCAACGTCTGCACCTTCCCCTTCATTAAAACGATAATAGCTAACCAGACGGGGGTCGCCGCTGTCACAGGCACCACCTGACCCGAGTTCCTTATCCATGCACTGTCTTAACTCTTTTTGAGTCCTGGCATAACCCCATACCCGCACTTCATCGATAACACCGTTAAATTGTGTTTCTGAATTAACTTCATTATCTTTAACTTGGGGATCTAAATCAAAATCATCCAATGCGATGGGATGTCCATGTGCCGCAATCTTAAGCTTATTTCTGTCATTAGGATCATCGGCAAATGCTTCTCCAGATGCAGCACAGTTAGAGAGCGTGCCGTCTATATAAATGGCCAGA
>CALZGI010000159.1 GCA_945786855.1 Thermodesulfovibrionia bacterium
ATATCCTTCTTGCTCATCCTGATTGGCATCATGCAGAAATCAGCGTGTTTGCGGCTTTCCCCAGCGATCAGGCAAATGAACAGACGATAAAGCTCAAGGAAATGCTTGCAGCAGGCCGCATCCCCATATCTGAAAAGAATATAAAGATCATTCCCACCGATGATAGGGATAACTTTGACCAGCTTGTAGAATTACGTTCTTCCATGGCTGATCTTGTTATATTAGGGTTTACTGATGAACTCCTCAAGGAAAAAGGGATTGAACTCTTCTTGCGTCATCCTGAGCTGAATGATGTTCTGTTCGTTTCAGCCCAGCAGAGAATTCTGATTGAATGATATATTATAAGATCGCCCTGAATGAACTACCCCGCAGCAAGCCACGGGGTATTAAACCCGAAGATAATAATAAAATTTGAGGGTCATTTTAAAGTTTGAAGAAATATTTATTATGAATCAGACAGAACGTCAACATATCCTATCCATTTTATTAATCACCATTTCTCTGACCGCCTGTATTTTCATCTCTCCGGACCGCAGCCATGCTCAAGAGAATGGATCAACATTAATTATAAAAGAACTCTCCTCCGCCGAAACAGACCCGTCATCCCAGGTTCAAGACAGATTAAAGGACATCAGGGAATTATTAAAAGAATCTGAAGCTGACGGGAAGGGCCGGGCAGACCGGAAACCTGACGTGCCGCTGAATGAAATAAAGGAAAGAAACGCGGTACTCCGGAGTCTTGAGGCTGTTTATCAGCGTCTCATCACGTCGCTGAACAGGAGGGCATCTTTAAAAAAAGAAGAAGAAAACCTGCGCAGGATGTCCGATGCCGAACATGACCGCTCGGTCACCGATGCCCCTCCGTATTCACTAAGCGTATTTGATCCTGTTCTTGATAAATTGACTGCAGCCGACCAGGAGGAACTAACGGCAAATGCGACCCTGAAATTCATAAAAAGAAGTCTCGAGGATGCACAAACCAGGCATGAACTCATCAGCCAGAAACTGCGCGGTATCAAAGAACAGATTGATTCCGAAAAAAGAGGTAAGGACCTTCTGCTGTTGAACTGGAAATATGCAACAACAAAAATTGAAGAGGAGCTTGCCCAGGGCAATCTTCGTTTCCAGAAGATAGCACGTGAAAATACAGAAACACTCATAACCCTTGCACAATTAAAAAAGAAAATTGCTCAAAGAGACGCTGACTGGATTAAAACCCATCTTGCATTTGATCAGGAAGACCTGAATAATCATCTCGCCAAAATAAACGGGAAACGGAATGACCTCCGCGAGCGTATCTCGGTTCTTATGCAGGAGCAGGAGGAAGTGGAGAGTAAGTGGCTGGAAGCCCAGAAACAGTATGAAGCTTCGCAGGGGGCCGGAGTCGAGATCAGGGCCAGGGCCTCATCTTACCTTAAAGCACGGGAGGCCTGGCGAGGTACATATCAGAGTGTACTGGAACAGACTGAAATCATTAACCAGATGTTGAATCTGCAAGAACAGCTATGGCAGCGGCGTTATGCCCTCCTGAGTCCCGACCTTGACTACGGTGAACTGAAGCTCTGGAAGGATGAGGCAGCTTCGTTTATAAAAAGCGTGGAAGCAGGAGTGCGTGTCGTTCAGGCCCGTCAGAACAAACTGCAGTCGCAAATGACAGCTGTAGAAAAACAGCTGTCTGAAGAAGGGGCCGATCCTGTTTTAAAAGAGAATGCGGAAACGCAGATGAACGCCCTTCGCACGTCCAGCGACCGTGACCTGGAATTTCTCTCTCTGGTCCTCGAGGCAAGGGAACTGCAGCAGCGCCTGATCAGTGAAATTGATTCAAAGCGGAGAACCGTCCCCTTAAAGGGCAAACTCGAGGGTCTGTGGAACAATATATTGAAATTATGGGAATTTGAATTGTGGGTCATTAATGAACGTTCAGTTACGGTCAATAAGGTCTTTATCGCCCTGTTAATTTTTATCCTTGGAATGGTGCTGGCGCGTGTCATAACACAGAATGTGGGCAAACGTTTGTTAACAGCCACACATCTGGACCAGACAGCAGCAGCGGCAGTTGAGAAGGTGCTGTACTATGTTGCCCTCCTTTTCATCATCCTCTTTGCACTACGGACCGTCAATATACCCTTAACGGTTTTTACGCTTTTTGGCGGCGCGATTGCTATTGGTGTCGGGTTCGGCGCCCAGAACCTGATCAACAATTTCATAAGCGGTTTTATTCTCATGGTAGAGCGGCCGGTCAAGATCGGCGATGTTATTGAAGTGGACAACAATTACGGCATCGTAGAGGATATCGGGACGCGATGTACCCGCGTCAGGACCCCGGGCAATATGCACATCCTTGTTCCCAACAGCAGTTTTCTGGAAAAGAATATTGTTAACTGGACCCTTGCCGATCATGAGATCCGCGCGCAGATTACGGTGGGAGTAATATACGGATCAGATACCCGGCAGGTGAAGAAGTTGACGCTACTGGCTGCAAAAGAGCATAAAAAAGTTATGGATTCCCCGGAACCGTTTGTTCTCTTCAGTGATTTTGGAGACAATTCTCTGGTGTTCGATCTCTATTTCTGGGTACGCATACAGCGGGTTATGGACCGGAGAATGATAGAAAGCGATTTACGTTTCCGCATTGACAACCTCTTCCGCGAGGCAGGTATCATCATTGCATTTCCTCAGAGAGATGTCCACCTTGATACGCTGAAGCCTCTCGATGTGCGGGTCTTGAACCAGCAGGATGAATCAGGCACGGAATAACGGACTGTCGCCTGCTGTATAAGCCCGGGGGCAGCTGTTTCCTACATCCAGTTCTTTCGTTTGAAATAAAACAGCATCACAACTCCAACAATCACCATCAGGCCGAGGGCAAACGGATAACCCAGATACCAGTTCAGCTCGGGCATATTAAAAGGGCTTTTTTCCGGATTGAAGTTCATCCCGTAAATGCCGGCAATAAACGTTAAGGGTATAAAGATTACCGCAAAGATCGTTAAGACCTTCATTACTTCATTCATCCTGTTGCTGATGCTCGAAAGGTAGACATCAAGCATGCCCGATATCATGTCCCTGAACGTCTCCACCGTATCTATTACCGAAATCGTATGATCATAGAGGTCCCGGAGGTATATAGTGGTCGACTCCTGTATCAACGGCGTTTCTTCGCGCTGCAAACCGCTAATGATCTCTCTCAGCGGCCAGACTGATTTACGAATAAATATCATTTCTCTTTTCAGATCGTGAATTCGCTGCAATGTATCGGGAGAAGGGTTAGACACCAGTTCCTCTTCCATGTCCTCAATTTCATCCCCTATGTTTTCAAGGACCGTGAAGTAATTGTCCACGACTGCATCGACTATTGTATACGCAAGGTAATCGGCCCCCATTTTTCTGATTTTACCCTTGCTGGTTTCTATTCTCTTCCGAACCGGGTCAAAGATATCCCCCTGTATTTCCTGAAAGGTGATAACATAATTTCCCCCCATGATGAGGCTTAACTGTTCTGCGCCCAGGCTTTTTTCCCTGCTGTTATACATGAGCATTTTAAGTGCCATGAAAATATGATCATCAAATATGTCCATTTTGGTGCGCTGATGGGTATTCAGGATATCTTCAACTATAAGCGGATGCCAGCCGTAGCACTTACCCAGTTCCTGTATCACCTCGATCTCATGAAGGCCGTCAATATTGATCCACGTTACGGTCTGCTGTTCTTTAAAGGGGCAGCACTCCTCGACATTATCCAGTTCTTTGACTTCATAGTGTTCCGTATCATAGTCGATGACTGTAATTCTTACCTCATCAGCCTTTTGTTCTCCCACAAATACAGGCGAGCCGGGCATAAGTCCTGCCTTTTTTGAAACCTTGTGAAATAATTTCACCATAACATATCTCCTGTTGTAGAGATTACCATAGATGTATATGGCCGGCATACAGCTGCATCACCATGCTGCATTGCTGCCATGAATTCGCTATTACATATTCGCTATTCATTAAAATTTTGTCAAATAAACTCCCCCGAAGCAAGGAGACTGTCCGACAATTCGGCATATGGCTTCAGTGTCATTCTGAATTTATTTCAGAATCTCATGGTTTCAAAATGAGTTATTGATTTATTACCATGGGGCGCTGCCCCAAACCCCGGTTCATTTTCTTGCACGCCCAAGAAAACGGAACCAAAAGAAGGCGCCCCAATACCGAGTTTTAAACGGCTCTTCAGTCCGCTTCCGGGGAATTTGTTTAAACTCCCTTCGGTCAGACACAAACAAATTCTTATCCCTCCAGCTCCCTTCATCACCTAAACTCGCTAAAGGGGAATTAAAAAAATATAAAGATACATTAATGAATATGTTCTCGAAGTCCCCCCTTTAGAAAAGGGGGGTCAGGGGGGATTTGACTTCCCCTTTCAGCGATTTTAGGTTCTTGGCTTGTTGAGGGAATAGAATTAATTGGTGTCTGACCGAGGGGAGTTTCAATTAATTCCCCGAGCTTGTGTAAAGAACCGTGAAGAAATCGGTGCTGGGGCGGCCTTTTCTTGGTTCCGTTCTTTTGGCCGCACAAAAGAATGAACCGGGGTTTGGGGCAGCGCCCCATGCAGATCTATTATCTTAATCTGCTATTGCAATGCCTGCATGCACGCTTATTAATATCACTGCCAAGATATTTTTTACATGAGGGGCATCTCCAGTTAAATGCGGTAAAACCGATAAATGCAATTATTACTGAAAGCTGCCCTGCCACAAGAGCATTTTTTGAGAATTCTCCCACCAGATCATTGCGTTTATAGAGTACGGCCATCAATATAACAAAAAAGAGCGCTACCGCTATAGCCAGAAACTGACGTCCCTGGCGAAGCCAGAACTCACGCTTAATCTGTGTATCACCCCTTTTATGCATTGCCATTTGTTTTAATATTATAATTTCCGGATTATAATTTTTCAAAACCTCCCTGTTTCTGCTCTTATATATCAAAGAGACACATTACAACTCCTCAAAAAGCAATTAAACATATTCTATCGACGTTGAACTTCGATAGAATATAGCGGATTCCTTCCAATTTCAGTAATTAGTGGTAGTCCGGCAGGTTTATACTTTAAAATGGCTTGCAGGAGTTACCCGTTAAAAGTATTGAAGCGACCCTGCCCAAAGAACAGATACGGTCATCCGTCTAACGTGTATGATTTAAATCATATCTTTTCAGTTTCCAAAAGAATAGCATTTTTATAATCAGGAGGACTTTACACATATGCCTCGTATCATTCAGCAGACAGTCATTCTTCATGGCCCGGCAGAACAGCTATATGATATGTATCTGGACGCCAAAATCCACGGTGAGATTACCGGTTCACCTGTACAGATCAGCAGGGAAGCCGGCGCTGAGTTTCATGCCTTCAATAAGATGCTTCTGGGGAAGATGTTGCATGTTATCCCCGGCCGGCTGATTGTCCAGTCATGGCGTGCAGCACACTGGAAG
>CALZGI010000160.1 GCA_945786855.1 Thermodesulfovibrionia bacterium
AATGGGGATCAAAAAAGCATCTGCCTGTTATTCTCCCCTTGCTCCTGTATTCAATTCACGCGTTCATTCTTCAACAGCAAACATTACGAAAAAGTAATATTCCGGTAATCTCTTCATAAAAATGATCTCTTATAATGATAGCTAATCATGAGATTCAACAGTTCAATGAATTATCCGGATTATGAGTAAGGAAAGCAGAATGCGGGATGATACTGAAAGTTCTTGTATGCAAGGCCTGTAACGGAACAGGTGGACAAAAGGATGACTGCCTTAAATGCAGAGGGGTTGGCCGCTACAGGGAGGCGCTTGAAGAGCCGATCAATTGCAGGGATTCGCTTCAATATACCCGAGGCAATACACAGAAAGGAGGAAAAACAGCTCAAATCTCTCTATACAGTATATGTAAATAACGTGCTATAAAGGAGGTTCTAAAGAATGAAATTCTTCGGTAATTTTTACAAAAAAACAATAACAGGGAGCTCTTTCCATGAAATTGCTGTGTTTCTTGTCCTTAGTCTGTTTCTCATCAGCTGCGGCACGGCGGACGGAGGTCAATCAAAGGGGAGTGGTAAGGCCATAACAGACTTATGCAGTGAAACTGCGAAAAATGCCTTCAAGGCGTGTAAAAACGAAGGAAAGGTCGATTTCTGGATCGCAACGGGAAACTGCAACAATCTTTCAAGTGATAATAAAAGAGAAAAGTGCCTGGACAACGCTGATGAGGAGCTGGATGATGTCGGGGAAGAGTGCGGAGACCAGAAGGAAGCCCGCCTTGAAATATGTGACGGACTGGGTGAATCTGCCTATGACCCCGTGATCGATCCGGATGACTACGTAGATTTCGAAAAAGTTGTTGACGGCACGGAAGGGTTCACGCCTAACACTTACTTTCCTCTGGTGCCCGGTTCGGTCAGGGAATACCTGGTAAAAGATACCGATGGCACTACTCTGGAAAAGCTCAAGGTAGAGGTCCTGGAGGAGTCAAAAGAAATCCTTGGCGTCAACTGCATTGTGGTCCGTGACCGGGTATGGGAAGTTGATGAAGATGGTGAAGAAGTGCTTATCGAAGATACCCTTGACTGGTATGCCCAGGACCTCACGGGAAATGTCTGGTATTTTGGCGAGATTGCCCTGAATTACGAAGATGGTGAGCTCGTTGACATTGAAGGATCATGGAAGTCCGGCAGGGACTTTGCCAAAGCAGGGATCCTGATGAAGGCTGCCCCCACAGTGGGAGACTTTTACCGTCAGGAATTTCTCCTCGGTGACGCTGAGGACATGGGCGAAGTACTAAGCACGACAGGATCAGCTGACGTACCCGCAGCAACATGCACAGGGGACTGCGTGGTTACGAGAGATTTTACTCCAATAGAACCCGATGTTGAGGAGAATAAATATTATGCTCCGAACATCGGTGTAATACTTGAGGTTGATATTGAATCAGGGGAGCGGGTGGAGTTGATCAGCCATGGGACACTCTGAGGGCACTGTCAGGTTTCAGGCTGACGTGAACACTGATTCTCATGCAGGATAGAGAATAACGATTACCGTGATACAGGGAGATGGTCAAGGAATTTGATCATTCATTCAACATCCTCTTTCATGCCGGCAGCCTTCATTGGATGAAAAGGCTGCCGGCCCTTTTTAATTGTATCCCTCGAATCCCTTTTTCATAATCGGTTTTTACTTAACTCCTTTGACCTTTACGCTGATAATTGAACCCATAACCTCTTTTGCCTGATCAGAAGATATTTTTAATGTATTGATGACTCCTTCGGCGATGGGATCATTGATCCATTCATCTACAGGGACTGATGTCTCACCGACTATGCTGACGTCTTTGAAGCCTGCATCAGCTACGGTTTTTAAATACTTTCCCTTCTGAATTGCTCCTGAAAAGCAGCTGACATAAGCATCGACAGAGTCCTTGATAAAATCAGGGAGCTCTCTTGAAAGCACGATATCCGATACCATTATCCTGCCGCCGCGCTTTAATACCCTGAAGGTTTCTTTGAAAACACTCTCTTTGTCAGGTGAGAGATTGATAACGCAGTTTGAAATAACTACATCAACTGAATTGTCGGCAACGGGCAGATTCTCGATCTCACCGAGCCTGAACTCAACATTCGAATAATTTCCATTGACTGCATTCGCTCTTGCCTTTTCAATCATCTCCGGGGTCATATCGATTCCGATAACCTTTCCGTCCCTGCCGACTTTATCGGCTGCGAGAAAACAATCGAGCCCGGGGCCTGAGCCAAGGTCAAGGACGGTCTCGCCTTTCTTTAATGAGGCGAGGGCGGTGGGGTTGCCGCACCCGAGTCCCAGATTAGCACCTTTAGGAGCTGCATTCAGCTCTTCATCCGTATATCCTATTTTCTTGCTGATATCCTGAGCTGAATCAGTGGATCCACAGCATGAATTAGCTGCGTTGCAGCAGGAGCTTTTCTGTGCAGCGACTTTTGCATAACCTTCTCTGACTACTTTTTTTGTTTCAACTTTGTTCATTCTTACCTCCTTGTTTCAATATTCGACAATCGTCGAACTTTATAGGCGAAAAAATTAACTGAGAAACTTTTTTATCGCTTCTACAGCCTCTTTATTTACACTGCATCGAAAGGTCTGTCCTTCCCGCTCGCAGCTGATAAGTCCTGCGTTCTGAAGTTCTTTAAAGTGATGGGAGATTGTTGATCTGGAGAGCTTCATGCAGTCACATACTTTTGAAAAAGCCTTTTCAACACCTCCCTTAATTCCACAGCATGATTTAGTATCCAGGGGAATCTCCCCCTCTAGCCCGCAGCAGTTTTTGTAGATCATCATAAAGATGTTCAGCCTTTGTTCATTAGAGAGGGCCTTGAATATTTTTGCGTAGTTAGATAGTTCCATAATGATAGAATAATCAAATATTAACTCTTTGTCAAGTGTTTTTTTGATTATTTGTTAAATTAATTACAATTCATTAGAAAGGTCGTACAATATATGTTAGAGGCGGGAACAGTGAAAATCGATTGCTACATTTCTCATGGCTGCCAATCAGAGAATTCCCTGAAGGAAAATGTAACTCAGACTATTTCTCTTGAGTCCTGTGATGCAGAAGTGCAGTACCACCGGATTGATAACAGAGAGGCAGAACGGAAAGGGTTGAAGGGTTCGCCCTCCGTGCTGATCAACGGAGTCGACATCTTGCC
>CALZGI010000161.1 GCA_945786855.1 Thermodesulfovibrionia bacterium
ATTCAGGACGTTGTTCAGACCAGTCAGGAATCAATAGCAAAGATATCGGATTTTGTCGGCATGCTTGAAGAGATACTCGTCAGGGTAGAAAAGGGGGAGGGGACAGTGTCCCGGTTTATCCGGGACCCTGCGGTGTATGACAATCTCAGGGATGCGCTGAGAGAACTGACGGTGCTCGTCAGGAAGGCTGAAAGCGGGAAAGGCACCATAGGTAGGATAATAAGCGAAGATGACCTATATGTTGATCTTGCCGCCTCTGCTCAGGACATTAAATTATTTGCCCAGTCTCTGAAAAAGTCGGAGGGCACGCTCAATAAATTGATTCACGAGACTGTGCTCTATGACCGTTTTCAGAAGGCATCGGAATCTCTCGATGCGTTTACCCGGAAGCTTGCTTCATCAAAGGGGACTCTCAATAAAATGATTGAAGATGAGAGTCTCTATGATAATGTCAACGAGGCCTCCGAAAAACTGAACCGTGTCCTCGATCGTATTGACAGAGGGGAAGGGCTGGTTGGAAGCCTCGTGACTGATGATGAGCTTTCGCAGGAACTGAAGTCAACACTGCGAGAGTTGAGTGCCCTCGTCAAGGATATAAAAGAAAACCCCAACCATTATTTTAAATTCAGCCTTTTCTGAGCCATTTGAAATTCTTTTTTTCGACATACCTGCATCACGGTATGAATAATATAGGATAAATCTTCTGATGGAGGGATACGGTTTTCACCCCGGCAGGCGAGTCTGCTATAATGTATTGATCGAAATTTAGGAACTACTTTAAGGAGGATTGTATGAAACTGATGAAAACCGGCTTTATGCTTGTCTTGATGGCAGCCTTTGCTGTTCATGCATTTGCAGAGGTGAAACACAAAAAATTTACAAAAGAGGAGATAAAGAAGATGGCTGATTCAAAGGCAGTGATGGAGACCAAATTTGGAAATATTGAACTGAAGTTTTTCCCCGATATTGCACCCAATCATGTGAATAACTTTATTGAACTTGCGAAAAAGGGCTTTTTCGACGGCACGACCTTTCACCGCGTGATACCGGGCTTTATGATCCAGGGAGGTGATCCCAATTCAAAAGACCATAACAAAGCAGCGCACGGAATGGGAGACCCGGGCTATAAATTAAAGGCCGAGTTTAGTGACAAACCACATAAGCGGGGCATACTCTCTGCGGCAAGATCGGGACACCCTGACAGTGCGGGATCACAGTTTTTTATCTGTGTTGCTGATGCCTCCCACCTGGACAATCAGTATACTGTATTTGGGGAAGTGGTATCAGGGCTCGAGGCAGTTGATAAAATTGTGAGTCAGCCTAAAGACCGGCGTGATAATCCCGAAGAGAGAATAGAAATAAAGGTGAAAATAGTCGAAAAAGAAGAACCGAAGTGATTGCACAGATATAAAAGCTTTCATGTAGGGGCATGCTGCAGCATGCCCTTTTTTAATGATCCAAGTAATTTCCCAACGTTAAATACATTTTTTGGGGGTGATGGATTCTGCGGCATGATTCAATAGAAAATAAAGAGTTGCGTTCACCGAAACCGGGAAACCAGGAAGCTTTATGTCCATGACGGGTGCTTTGGCAAGGGCTTCAGGCTTCCTCTCCCTAATGTAGGCTTGCTCAACAGCCCCTGACTCCTGCTCCCAGATTTACTTGGTTCTTTGGCTTGGCCGATCCGGTGAGCCGAAACTCTTATTTATTTACTGTACCTGTTTGGCCTAAAAGCTGTCAATAATTATTAAATAAACTTATAGCAATTATAAAAATAATTTACAGCAAAGCAGTGCTAAGTTGTCCTAAACTCTGAGTTTCGCTCTTTTTCTGCCGCACCTCTTATTTCCTCACTTTAATCTTGAATTCTGCAGTATAGCGGATATTCCGGAACAGATGCCTGCTCCACTCGTAGCAGGAAATGGAAACTGTGACAAATGGTGCACATGAAGCTATAATGACCGGGATCATTCAGAAAGAGAGTGTGTTGAATGGGCCTGACGACCGTGCAGGGTCCCCGGGGGTAGTTGTGAGAATCCGGCTAATCTTTTCTCAGGACTTTTTTCCATATGAGAAGTATCAGAATAAGGAGCAGCAGATAGGGCGACACCCAGATGATCATCCCACTGTTTCCGGCAGTTGTCTGCTTGTGCATCAAAAAAGGGATCAGGAAGAAAAAGGAAAGCATGTACCAGATAATCGTTACTGCCATATGAAGGCGCAGACTGGTCCTCTGCTTAGGTGTCTGCTCAGTCTGACGGCTGTCTATCCGGCAGCCTGTATTTATTTTTTCTGCCCTTTCAGACCGGCGGATTTCACCGGATACCCCAATGGCACGCAGTGAGGTCGTCAAAGCGGACAGGGCACTTATGACAGATGCTATGAATGAGATATTTTCTAACATTTAATCAGGTAGAATTGATTCCTTTTCATAGAATGTGCGTGCTCGATATTCTGTTCAGGCGTAACAGGAATTTCTAAAGTATTCGGCCGGAATATTCGATATGTACTATATTCAATTAAGTGATTATTATATTGCATGATTTTTTAAAAAGGAACTGCGAGGTAAATTATGAACGTTGAATTTGTAAATCCCTTTCTTGTATCCATATTGAACGTACTGAAGACAATGGCAAGGCTGGAGGCACATCCCGGCAATCCTACCATTAAAAAAGATGAAGTGGCCCAGGGCGATGTCACCGGGATTATTGGTATGACCAGTGACCAGGCAAAGGGAACGCTGGCTATAACGTTTACCGAACCGGTAATTCTTGAAATTACAAAACGGATGCTGGGTGAAGAACTGGACAAAATTGACGATACAATAATGGACATGGCCGGAGAGATCACAAACATGGTAACAGGCGGAGCAAAAAAAATACTCAGTGAACAGGGGTACAACTTTGACATGGCCATCCCCTCAATCGTTGCCGGGAAGGACCATATTATTCAGCATAAGTCAAAGTCCTCTATTATCATCGTACCTTTCAATACGGAGGCAGGTGATTTTTTTATCGAGATCTGCTTCGAAAATTGAATTGCTGAACAGGCAGAAGAATGCTTTCCCATATGACTCAGCTCATAGTGTTTATTCCCTCAATTTATTAGATTACGAATGTATATGTCCGGAAGATTAAACTGAAGCGTCTTTCTGTGGATTTAGACGGTTTGATTGAATGAAGATACCAATGGTGAGAGAGTGGGGTTCCTGGGCGGTATTTTTTTCGTCAGTGCTTGCAGCCCTCGCTGCCGGATTAATGACGGGGTCCCCGGAAAAGGGACGGGAATTTGCCGGCACGACGGTCCTAACAATCGTGGGGCTCACGTTCCTCATAAACTTCAAGAATCCCCTTGCATCAGCAGTGAGGACCAGGGGTGAACGAAAGGAACATGTACTCTGGGCCCTCTTCTTCGGTGTATCAGGGATCCTGCTTCTGGTCCCGTTTCTTAGTGACGGCATAAAGGTCTTTTCAGTTTTTTCAGTCCTTATGCTGAGCTATGTGATTCTTATCTCCAGAGGAAAGGAACACCATCTTTTAACTGAATTGAACGGTTTTGCACTGCTGACGCTGTCAGCGCCTGTTGTCTATTTCACCGTAACCGGTGAATTATCGCTGAAACTTTATGCTGCAGTATTGTTATTCTTTTCCGCCGGAGTTTTTAAGGTCAGGGTCAGAATCAGGAAGACCATGAAGTACAGATTAATCATGGTGTGTTACTGTGCGCTGGCAGCAGTCATCTATTATATCCTCGATATTTCGCTTCTCATACTTCTACCCTTCATGGAGAACATCATATCGGCCGTCAAAATGAAAGAGGAAAAGCTCAGGGTAACAGGCTATACCGAGCTGGTAAAGGGTATTGTTTTTATTATTCTTGTTGGTCTGCTCTGGAAGTAACTCTGATGACAGGTATCTGGATGGCAGCACTTCTTGAAACTTTCTCAATTCCTTTTTCACCTTAAATACAGGGCTAAAGCGGCGCTGTCGTACTGCGCCATGTGGACAAGCCCTGTTTTTTAAGTATTTCTTAAAGCTGGAAGAGAATTGTGTCGAAGAGAATTAGGTAGATTCATTAGGGAATGAGTAAGTGGTTTCTATGAAAATGAGTGTGCACCACATTTATACCGTGCAAATATCAGACATGGGATCGGGGACTGACGCTGTGCCCGGTAACTCTGTTATTTCAGCATTCCACGTGTTGACAGCATGTGTGTTGCTTGTCCTTTCATTTGTCCTCTTCCCCTGCGTAGCGCGGGCTTCGGATTTAATTTACACGATACAGGCGGCAAGTTTTTCCAGTGAATCAGATTCCCTGGAATACTATGAGTCGCTCATGGGGACATTAAATGAGGAGGAGCTTGACTATCTCAGGGTAGAGAAAGTGGGAAGTTACTACTCTGTGAGAATCGGAAAATATGACGATTATAAAGGAGTGATGAAAATGCTCCGCTCAATAAGCACAGGGGTTCGCGGGGCTATTGCAATGGAAGCCTACATCAGGGATGAAAGGATTGTCCGGTTGTTTCCCGGCAAATCATTGTCAGAATCTTCTCAGGGAGGTGATACCCCGGATAAGCAGCACCCTGAAGATCGTGATTATTCTCACGCGGTGAGAGAAGCAAAAGGTATGGTGGAAAAGGGAAATAACAAGGAGGCACTCGCAGTCCTGTCGCCATATACTGCAGACCCGTTAAAATATCCCGTTGCCCTGTCAGATTACATTGTTATTCTGGTATGGGAGGGAAGACAGGGAGAAGCCATTGAGATGTACGAATCACTCCCGGAATCTTTTCCAAAGCGGAATTACCTCCTGAAAAATATTGCAAAGGCATATTATGACACCGGCAATTTTCCAAAGGCCACCACTCACTATGAGAAGGTGCTCAAGGAGACGCCACAGGATGGAGAGGCACAGAAAGGGTTTGTCCTCAGCCTTATGGGCTCTGGGGAGTTCAGCAGAGCTTTTGAGCATGTGCAGAAGATTCCATCAGATGCTCCTGTCTCTGATTCACTTTCCCTGACCGGGGCTGACCTTCTTATGAGAATGGGGAGATATGTAGAGGGTCTGAAAGAATATAAAAGGGTGAAGCAGAGAAACGACACTGATAAGCGGGAAGTAAGCAGGCATCGGGACGATATGCTTATATCGATCCCTTCGGGAAAACGAAGTGTTTTCCTGAACAGTCTGAATAAGGAACTGAACATTGAAAAAGAACTCTTCAGTGACTATCTGCACGTCCTCATCTTATACCGTGAATATGATGAAGCTATCAGGGCCCATGAGGGCTCGGGCAGGAATGTGAACAGCTATGCTGCTGAACTGCGGTCATGGATTGCATGGGCCTATTTTAAAAATGGAGAAACAGCACAGGCGAAAGCTCTCTACAGTGATATTCTGAATAAGCATGGCGACAGTACAAGAGCCCGCCTCGGTCTCGCATATTGCCTCTCAAAGGAAGGGCATGGCAAGGAGGCACTGAACATTCTGGACAGACTGCTCCTGGCAGATACGAATAATCTGGAAGCGATGTTTGGACGGGCATACACATTTGAACAGATGGGCAGATTGTGGTCTGCCGTAGAGGAGTATGACCGCATACTGGAAATTGATCATGACAATCCTGCTGCCAGGAAACTGAGGCTTATGGCCCTGTCTGATCTGGGGGCAAGTACCCATGCAGGTGAAGAGGGGGTGAAAGAGTTTCCTGACGATGAAGGGCTTCATGAAACATTCCATGGTGATAAGGCGGTAGATCGCATTGGCTGGGAGGAGTTTCCCGTTGCCATAGGAATGCTGCAGCCAAGGGCTGAAGATAAGAGCAACGGGAGAGCACGAAACGATTATTTAGTTGCACGGGCTGAGAACGAAGACATGGAAGAGGCCGTGAGAATATACGAGGAAATGGAAAAAGAGGGAGAGACAATATCTTCCTGGCTTAAGGAGAATGCCGCTGCAGCATATCTGTACCTTGAGCAGCCGTACAGGGCTCTTGAGCTGTATGAAGAGGTTATCGAGGAAAGCCCTACCTATGAAAGCCGATTGGGAAGGTTCTATGTCCTTCAGGAGATCAGGGAATGGGAACAAGCAAAAGAGGCCATCAATGACATTGACTCTGATACACCGGCAGTTATGAGGACGGCGAACAAACCGGAACCTCACTGGCCGAAAATGGAAGTGGCACTGGCGAAAGGATGGCTCATGCTGTATGAAGACAGGCTGGACGAGGGGGAGGACTATTTCAGAGAGCTCCATGAAATGGGCCCGGCTGATACAGGTATCAGGGCGGGACTATCTCAGGCATATCTGTGGCGTGGCTGGCCCCGAAAGGCACTGCGGGAGTTCAAAATTGCCGAGACACGTGATCCGGAAAACATCGCGGTGAACATAGGGAAGATATACACCCTCAATGAACTGGCAGTCAAAGAAGATGCGAGGCAGGAAGCAGCTGATCTTCTGAAACAATACCCGCGAAACAAACATGTCCTTTCTCTGTCCAGGCATCTGGAACTTGAGGAGATGCGCGAATTTGTTACTGATGTTGCTTTTTCCGGTGATGATGAAGGATTTGAAGAGCTGTCGATCAGGGCACGACTTACTCAACCAATTTCTCTGTATACCGGAATTTATGGCTTTGGATACTGGCAGAGGTCTTCTGCGGAAGAGGGTGATATGTTGACCTATTTTCGCAGGGCCGGAATCGGCGTAGAGCATGTTTTCAACAGCGACTGGCAAATAAGACAGGAGGTTTCCGTGAACTACAACGACGGTAACGATTTCGGCTCATTCACCCATGTGCAGTACACCCCTGATGACTACTGGAGGTTCGGCCTTTCCTATGATTCATTCAGCACCGACATCTCGCTCCGTGCCCGTGTTTTTGACATTGAGGCCGACAAAGCAGAGGCGAATATTACGTACAGGGAAAGTGAATGGCGGAGCTACAACCTCTCTTTTGCCTATTCTGAATTTTCCGATGACAACAGGCGGTATGAGTGGCTGCTCGGATATGAGCAGAATCTGTGGGTGAGGAACAACTGGAGGGAAAGGGTTTTTGTTGAACTCTACACGTCCTCCAATTCACAGGAAGACGCCCCCTATTATAATCCTGACAATGACTTCGGAATTTCAGCTACCCATATGACTGAACACACGGTGAAACGAATATACAACGAGGCCTTTGTGTACAGGATTTATTTGACTGCCGGTGCGTACAAACAGGCGGGGTTTTCTATCAGGCCGACGGGCTCTGTCAGATACGAACATGACATTGATCTGTCGGACACCCATGCACTTCTTTACGGTGCACGTATTGGAAGCCATCCCTATGACGGGGAGGCTGTCACTGCGTACAGTGTATATCTCAGGTGGAGGTTGCTCTTCTGATGTCAAAGAAGCTGATGATAGGAATTGTATGCATGTTTCTGTTGTGCCTTTCACACACGGCGAAGGCCCGGCCGATGAAGCCGGGGGAATTTCTTGTGCTCTGTTATCATGCAATCCCCGTGAAACCGGCTCCCGGGGACAAGTACAGTGTTTCACAGAAAGATTTCGCTGAACAGATGGAATATTTGAGGACCCATGGGTACACCCCTGTTTCATTCAGCGATATTCTGGCAGCGCGGGATGGGAAGAAGCCCCTTCCGGAAAAAGCGGTCCTTCTTACCTTTGACGATGCCTATATTTCCTACTATGAATTTGTTGTGCCCTTTCTTGAAGAACTGGGATATCCTTCTGTCCTTGCTGTTATAGGGAATTTTATAAATTATCCCCCTGATACTTTGCCCGAGCCTCTCATGTCGTGGGAGCAGATAAGAGAGGTGAGCTCAAAACGTCTCGTTGCTGTCGTTTCTCATACATATGACCTGCATAAATCTGTTCAGTATACGCCTCAGGGAAATGTTTCCGCCGCTGCAGGTGTTCTTGCCTTTGACGGGAATACAAACTCCTATGAGACTGAGGCGGAATACAGGATGAGAATCGATGCTGATTTTAGAGAGCAGGAGAAAATTTTCAAGGAAAAACTCGGCTTTGTTCCGGGCGTTATAGTATGGCCCTACGGTGTTTACAATGATGTCAGCCTGGACGTAGCTCTGAAGAACAGATTCCCCTATACCTTTACACTTGAACCGGGATATGCGCATGTTGACAGCCTTGATCGTACTAACCGGACAATAATCGAAAATAATCGGATTGATTATTTTATCGAAACCCTGGAGAAACCGGAAGGCGAAAAGGAACATCTGAGGGCTGTTCAGGTGGACCTCGACCTTGTCGTTGAGCCTGATTCTCCCGAGGCAACAGACGAAAACATGGGAAGGCTGATAGACAGGCTGGTAGAAATGAAGGTCAATACGGTGTTTCTCCAGGCCTTTGCCGATCCGGAGGGGTCGGGCAATATCAGCAGTGTCTATTTCCAAAATAGTGTGCTTCCCGTACGTGCCGACGTATTCGGCTGGGCAGCTCATCAGATCGGGATCAGGGGAATGAAGGTCTATGGGTGGCTGCCTTCCATGAGCATCGTTCTTCCGGACGAGGCCCTGAACAGCAGGTTGAGAGTCCATGAGTTGAGGAACGGAGAGTCTTTGCCGAGTACATCATGGTACAAGAGGTTAAGTCCTTTCAGTGAAGAAACGGGCAGGCTGGTTGGATCACTGTATGAGGACCTTGCATCGCATTCCCTGATCAAGGGAATTCTTTTTCAGGATGACGCGTATTTAACGGACTACGAGGATTTTCATCCTGCTGCAATGGAGCGATACGCAGAGCATTTCGGAGACAGTGAAATTAAGAAGGCCGCCGGCGAAAATTCTGAAATGGCGGAGAAATGGGCCCGCTTTAAGACAGAGGCTTTAATTGAGTACACACAGAAGCTCAAAAAGTCTGTAACAAAGTACAGACCGAATGCATTGTTTGCAAGAAATCTGTACGCGAAAGTGGTGGAGGAGCCGGATTCTGAACTATGGTTTGCTCAAAACTACGAACTTTTTCTGAGAAATTATGACCACGTGGTTGTGATGGCCTATCCCCGGATGGAGGGTGTGAAAAATCCGGCGAAATGGCTGAAGGAGCTGGCCGGCAGGGCAAAGGACGTGCCGCAGGGACTCGAAAAAACGGTTTTTAAACTGCAGGCCTATGACTGGAGAAAGGAGGAGTGGATAGACGACGGGGAACTTCTGGAGGAAATGAAAGATATTTTGTCCGAGGGAGGAAGGCACCTCGCATATTATCCGGATAGTTATCACGATGACAAACCGGCCCTTGAGAAAGTAAAGCTCGAAATGTCAACGAAAACATATCCATTTATACCATGAGAGAACTATTTATAACTTCACTTCAGGCAATTTGCGACTTTGTTTATCTCTATCCCCTTCTGATGAGTTTTGTATGGATGATTGGCGCGATTATTTTCTTTTTCAGACTTGAGTATAAAAAGAAAGTTCCTCCTGTAATGGAGGACTATCCTTTTTTCTCTGTGCTCGTTCCCTGCCATAATGAACAGGACCAGCTCGGAGATACTCTCGACCATCTTGTAAAGCTTGACTATCCGAACTATGAAATCATTCTTGTCGATGACGGCAGTACAGATGATACGGCGGCAAGAATACATGAGTTTTGCCGACAATATGAGAAAGTCAGAGGAGTGTATCTGAAAGAGAACCAGGGGAAGGCGACCGCACTGAACGCGGCATGTCTTGTCTCGAGAGGCGAGCTTATTCTCACAATTGACGCTGATGCGCTCCTTGACAGGAAAAGCCTCAAGTGGATGGCATGGCATTTCATTCAGTTTCCAAGGGTGGGAGCGATAACGGGGAATCCCCGGGTAATTAACCGCACTACTCTTCTTGGAAAGATCCAGACGGGCGAGTATTCGACAATCATCGGATTTATCAAGAGGGCGCAGCGTATTCTCGGGAAAGTCCTCACTGTCTCGGGAGTCGTGGCTGCTTTCCGCAAACAGGCCCTTATTTCAGTGGGGTTCTGGGACACCGACATGGTTACTGAAGACATAGACATCACCTGGAAGCTTGAAAAAAAGTTCTGGGACGTGCGCTATGAACCCCGTGCTGTCTGCTGGATATTTGTTCCTGAAACACTTCGCGGGCTCTGGACGCAGCGCATTCGCTGGGCACAGGGCGGGGTGGAAGTTCTGAAAAAACATAATGATATATGGGAAGACTGGAAACAGCGCAGGTTATGGCCGGTGTATATTGAATATGCCTGCAGCATACTATGGGTGCTGTCTTTCTGGACGCTCATCATCATGTGGGTTGAGCAGACTTTTTTCGGTGTTCCCATGCCGGTGCGGCTGTTACCACCTATACCCCCCCTCTGGACAGGGTCGGTTCTTGCGCTGGTGTGTCTGATGCAATTTTCACTTAGTCTGCTTATAGACAGCCACTACGATAAAAAAATGTTCAGGTACCTTTTCTGGATCATCTGGTATCCCTTCATATACTGGATGATTAATGCATTTGCAGTTGTCATAGCTGTTCCACGTGCTCTTCTAAAGAAAAAAGGGACAAAAGCCATATGGGTGAGCCCTGACAGGGGCCTGGAGAAAATGGCATCTTCCGGAGGAAAGTAACAATGCCCGATATCGAAATAAGAGACAATCCCAAGCTGAAAAGTATTTCCCGGAACATAACCGAGTTAACGTTTACCGGTTTTGTGTGGGGAATATGGATGTATCTGCTGCTGCCGATTGTGAACGTTCTTTTATGGATAGTGGGCCTGAAATTCATTGATACATCGGTTATAGATCAAGTGGGATATAAAGAGCTGTTGGGGCTTATAGGTAAAATGGGCTGGATTGTACTTATTGTGTTCATCGTATTTCGGCTATGGGGGTTCTATAACTATAATAAGTTCGGCAAGAAAAGCCGGCGGAAGAATGCCCAGCCCGTTACGACTGAACAATTAGGGAAACACTTTCAGGTCCCCTCTGATGCGATCAAGGCATTACAGTTACAGAAAGAAATTTCCTGGCATTACAAGAAATAGCGTTTTATCCCGGAAACCCCTCTCAAAGGCGGCTAAAACGGTCAGAAAAAGGACCTGGCCGGCCGAAATATAGGCAGAATTCCACGCAATTTCCTTTAATAATATTTTTTCCATTCGATGGGTGTAGATATTATTATCAAACGTATGTATACTCTATGTCTCTTGCAGGACGTTCAGCAGCAAAAAATATATTGTAAGCAAGAACTTCTGAAAAAAAGAATTTGCTGCTATTGACAAAAAAGACTTTCCCTGATAAACTTTTTAGGTTTTCCCATCGGAGGGAAAATATCATTATAATTATGCATATTGCGAATAAAGCGGAGGAAATTTGCCAACTATAGCTCAGTTAGTAAAAAAGGGCAGAAAGCAGGTTGTTAAAAAGACCAAATGCCCCGCGCTTTCCCAGTGCCCGCAGAAAAGGGGAGTTTGCACAAGGGTGTATACAACAACTCCGAAAAAGCCGAACTCTGCTCTCCGGAAAGTCGCAAGAATCAGGTTAACGAATAAAATGGAAGTTACAGCGTACATTCCGGGTGTTGGACATAACCTCCAGGAGCACTCAATTGCCCTCATACGAGGCGGCAGGGTGAAGGACCTTCCCGGTGTCAGATACCACATTGTAAGAGGTGCCCTCGACACCCTTGGCGTTGCGGACCGTAAGCGCGGACGTTCTAAATACGGCGCCAAGAAACCAAAATAACTATCAGGTAATCAAATATGCCAAGAAGAAGAGTAGCAGCGAAAAGAGAAATATTGCCGGATCCTATTTATAACAGCAAACTTGTGAGTAAGTTTGTCAATGCCATAATGAAGGATGGCAAGAAATCTACAGCAGAGCGGACATGCTACGGAGCATTTGACATTATAAAGACGAAGACAGAGGATGATCCTTTGAAGGTGTTTAAGACAGCGCTCGAAAACGTCAAACCCGCACTTGAAGTAAAATCCAGGCGTGTCGGCGGAGCAACATACCAGGTTCCTGTCGACATCCGGCCCCAGAGGCGAATTGCTCTGGCCTTTCGATGGATCATTAGCTTTTCTCAAAAAAGAGGGGAGCGGACAATGAGGGAAAAACTGGCGGGCGAGCTGCTGGATGCTTCCAATAAGACAGGCACATCAATTAAGAAGAGAGAAGACACCCATAAGATGGCCGATGCGAATAAGGCTTTCGCTCACTATAGATGGTAATAACAGAAATGGAAAAAACGGTAGCAGGAATGACATTTGAAAAGACAAGAAATATTGGAATCATGGCCCATATAGACGCTGGGAAGACGACGGTGACCGAGCGCATTCTCTATTACACCGGTGTTACCTATAAAATTGGTGAGGTTCACGAGGGCACTGCTGTTATGGACTGGATGGTCCAGGAACAGGAAAGAGGAATCACTATAACCTCTGCGGCTACTACGTGTCTGTGGAATGATAACAGGATTAACATTATCGATACTCCCGGTCATGTTGATTTTACAATTGAAGTTGAGCGTTCACTGAGGGTTCTTGACGGCGCTGTTGCGCTTTTTGATGCTGTTGCCGGTGTTGAGCCGCAATCGGAGACGGTGTGGAGGCAGGCTGACAAGTACAATGTCCCGAGAATGGCATTCATTAATAAAATGGACAGAATGGGCTCCGATTTTTTTATGTGTGTCAAGTCTATGGTTGAGCGACTGGGTGCATCACCTGTTCCAATACAGATCCCCATCGGGGCTGAAGATAATTACAGGGGCTCTGTTGATCTGATCGGGATGAAGGCATTTATTTATGATGACGAGACGCTGGGGGCAAAGTATGAAGAGGCTGATATTCCGGAGGAGCTCATGCCTGCAGCACTTGAATATAGAGAAAAAATGCTGGAAGCTCTTGCCGATTTTGATGACACCATAATGGAGAAGTACCTTGCAGGCGAGGAGATTGATGAAGCGAGCATTAAGGCAGCTTTAAGGAAGGGGACGATTGATCTGAAAATAACTCCCGTCCTTTGCGGTTCGGCCTTCAAGAATAAAGGGGTTCAGCAGCTCCTCGACGCTATTATCAGTTATCTGCCCTGCCCGACGGATGTTCCTCCAATTACCGGGATCGAGCCGCGGTCAGGCAAGGAATTGGTGCGGAACGTCTCTGAAGACGAGCCTTTTTCTGCAATCGCATTTAAAATAATGACTGACCCCTTTGTCGGACAATTAACATTCCTTAGAGTATACTCCGGATCTCTATCCTCAGGATCGTATATTTACAATTCGACGAAAGACGCAAAGGAGCGGGTAGGCCGGCTCCTGAAGATGCATGCAAACAAGAGGGAAGATGTAAAGGAAATTTATGCCGGAGATATTGTTGCCGCAGTGGGATTGAAAAGCACTCTCACCGGTGATACGCTGTGTGATGCCGACAGTCCGGTAATTCTCGAGTCAATGGAATTCCCCGAGCCTGTTATTTCAGTTGCAATTGAACCCAAGACGAAGGTGGATCAGGAAAAGCTCTCCGTTGCCCTTGGGAAGCTTGCACAGGAAGACCCGTCATTTAAAGTTTCCTTTGATGAGGAGACGGGACAGACGATTATTTCAGGTATGGGAGAGCTGCATCTTGATATTATCGTTGATCGTCTCTTGAGGGAATTTAAAGTAGGCGCGAATGTGGGCAAGCCGCAGGTCGCGTACAGGGAGACTATTCGGCAGCAGACGAAAGCTGAAGGAAAATTTGTGAGGCAGTCGGGCGGTCGAGGTCAATACGGCCATGTTTATATCGAACTTGAGCCTCTTTCGACGGGCGGATTTGAATTTCTGAATAAGATTGTTGGAGGGTCTATTCCCAAGGAGTACATAAATGCTGTGGAGAAGGGCATAAAAGAAGCCCTGGAGAACGGTGTCCTTGCCGGTTATCCCGTTGTTGATGTAAAGGTCACCTTATATGACGGCTCGTACCATGAAGTTGATTCATCAGAAATGGCATTCAAGGTTGCCGGATCCATGGCCTTTAAAAATGCGGCGAACAAGGCCAGGCCCGTAATACTTGAACCGATAATGGCCATCGAAGTTGTAACTCCCGAGGAATATATGGGAGATGTTATAGGTGATTTGAATTCCAGGAGAGGAAAAATTCAGACAATGAACCAGCGGGCGAATGTACGCGTAATTGCGGCACAGGTTCCTCTCTCGTCAATGTTCGGATATGCAACTGATCTGCGCTCAAAAACACAGGGACGTGCAACATATACAATGCAGTTTGATCATTATGACGAAGTTCCCAAGAATATCGCAGAAGATATAGTGACAAAGGTTAAGGGAGGGAAGTAGTCGTAAGTTATGAATATAAGCATTCCTGCAGCAGATAACTTATTACTATTACCGAAATATTAGGAGGCAAAGATGGCCAAGGCAAAATTTGAGAGAGTAAAGCCGCATGTAAACATAGGGACCATAGGACACGTGGACCATGGGAAGACGACATTGACGGCAGCGATGACGAAGTATCTGGGCTTGAAGGGACAGGCGGACTTTCGGGCATTTGATTCAATCGACAACGCCCCTGAAGAGAAAGCAAGGGGGATAACGATAGCAACAGCGCATGTGGAGTACGAGACAGAAGCGAGGCATTATGCGCACGTGGACTGCCCTGGCCATGCTGACTACGTAAAGAACATGATAACAGGAGCTGCGCAGATGGACGGAGCGGTGCTGGTAGTGTCAGCAGCGGACGGCCCGATGCCGCAGACAAGGGAGCATATACTGCTTGCGAGACAGGTGGGAGTGCCCTATATAGTAGTGTTCATGAACAAGACAGATATGGTGGATGACCCTGAGCTATTGGATCTGGTGGAGATGGAAGTGAGGGAACTGTTGTCGAAGTATGAGTTTCCTGGAGACGATATCCCGATAATACAGGGGTCAGCGCTGAAGGCGCTGGAGGCAGGAGATGATCCTGCGGGGGAAGAGTACAAATGCATGGGAGAGCTGATGGATGCAATCGATGCATATATACCGACGCCTGAGCGGGATACGGACAAGCCGTTTTTGATGCCGATAGAGGACGTGTTCAGCATATCGGGAAGAGGGACAGTGGTAACGGGAAGAGTGGAGAGGGGAATAGTAAAGGTAGGCGAGGATGTGGAGATGGTAGGACTGGGAGAGACGACGAAGACGGTGGCAACGGGAGTGGAGATGTTCCGGAAGCTGTTGGATGAAGGAAGAGCGGGAGATAATGTGGGAGTGCTGCTGAGAGGGACGGCGAAGGATGACGTAGAGCGTGGGATGGTGCTGGCGAAGCCCGGGAGCATAACGCCCCATAAGAAGTTCAAGGCAGAGGTGTATGTGTTGACGAAGGAAGAGGGAGGGCGGCACACGCCGTTTTTCAATGGATACCGGCCGCAGTTTTACTTCAGGACAACGGACGTGACAGGAGTGGCGACGCTGCCTGAGGGAGTGGAGATGGTGATGCCGGGAGATAATGTAACAATGGAAATAGAGCTGATATCGCTGATAGCAATGGAGAAGGAGCTGAGATTTGCAGTGAGAGAAGGAGGCCGTACGGTAGGGGCCGGAGTCGTAACGGAGATTGTAGAATAACGAGCGAAAAACGTGACCGGAGTCCGTGTCTGTAAAAAAACGGCCAACG
>CALZGI010000162.1 GCA_945786855.1 Thermodesulfovibrionia bacterium
CTTGCCATGCTAAGCGATGCCACTCCTCCGGAAAGAGAGATCCTGGATGCTGTGCCCTATCAGGAAAACCTCACTGTCCTGCACACAGACACCTCCCTCCTTCCCCTCCGCCGGCAGATCTGGTCAGGCTGGAACTATCTCATACCCGAAAAAGATGCAGGCTGTGCAGCGCTCACCTATGACATGAATATCCTTCAGTCCATCCAGTCCCCTGATGAGTTCTGTGTTACACTGAACAGACCGGACGACATTGACCGGGACAAAGAGATCGGACGGTTTGTTTACCACCATCCTGTTTTTACAGCGAATGCTCCGGCAGCACAGAAAAGACACGGGGAAATCAGCGGGGTGAACCGCACCCATTACTGCGGCGCCTACTGGGGCTACGGCTTTCATGAAGACGGGGTGAAGAGTGCTCTGGCTGCCTGTAAATTTTTCGGAAAGGGACTTTGACATGGAGAGCTGTATATATGAGGGTTATGTCCGCCATGGCCGCGAGAACCCGATGAACAAGTTCCGCTACTCGCTATTTATGATGTACCTTGATCTGGCAGAACTGGACGAGGTGTTCAGGGGGAGACGTCTCTGGTCAGCAGACCATTTCAATCTCGCCTGCTTCAACAGGGCATACCATCTTGGAGATCCTTCTGTCCCTCTTGATCAGGCCGTCAGGGACCTTGCAGCAGAGAGGCTGGGCAGGCGGCCCGAAGGCCCGGTGAGGATGCTTACTCAGCTGCGGTATTTCGGCTATAGTTTTAACCCTGTGAGCTTTTACTATTGTTTTGACAGAGAGGGCAGGCGAGTAGACGCGATTATCGTGGAAATACACAATACTCCTTGGGGAGATATCTTCTGCTACGTGCTGGGCGAGGAGCAGAACGAGGGGCCGGATAAGGAGAAACAGTTCCGGTTTTCTAAGAAATTCCACATTTCGCCTTTTATGGATATGGACGTCCGCTATCAGTGGCAATTCAGCGACCCCGGAGATTCAGTCCATGTCCTGATGACAAGTTACAGGAAGGATGAAGAAATATTTAATGCTGAGCTTTCCATGGACCGCCGTGAAATTTCAGGACCGACACTTTCCCGCATGCTCATTAAATATCCCTTTCTGAACATGAAAATTACAGGAGCCATATACTGGCAGGCCCTCTGCCTCAGAATGAAGGGGGCGTCTTTTTATACCCATCCCGCAAAACACAATAATAAAAAGGAGTCAATAAGAGAATGAGAGAATCAATTGTACCATCAGACCGGAGACCGGGCATACAGTTTTTACCCGGCGGAATGTCCGGCGTGCTTGTCAGCACCGCACGAAAAGGACTGTTGTCCCGGCTCGAAAACATTGTCACCGGACAGCTGACAGTCATTGAAGGAAAGATGTCAACTGTCTTTGGTGAGCGGGGAGATGAGGTGCAGCTCAAAGCCACATTATTTGTCAATGATCACCGTTTTTATACGGACACTGCTTTTGGAGGAACAATCGGTGCAGCCGAGGCATATATGGCCGGCTTCTGGACCACCGACGATCTGACCGATCTTACAAGGATTATGATTCTTAACAGACATGTCATGACAGGACTCGAGGGGGGTCTGGCAAGGCTCTCGGAGCCTTTTCATAGAATGCTCCATTTCCTCCGGAAAAATTCAAAGAAAGGGAGCAGAAAAAACATAGCCGCCCATTATGATCTGGGAAACGATTTCTATTCACTCTTCCTCGATGAATCCATGACCTATTCCTGCGGGATTTTTGCGTCCAGGGAAAGCTCGCTCTTTGAAGCATCAATTGAAAAGTACGACCGCATCTGCCGCAAGCTGCTCCTCTGTCCTGAAGATCACCTCCTCGAAATCGGGAGCGGATGGGGAGGCTTTGCTCTACACGCAGCAAAACACTATGGATGTCATGTCACCACAATAACGATTTCAGAAGGACAGTATGAATTCGCCCATAAACTGATTCAAAAGGAAGGCATGGGAAACCAGATTGAAATTCTCATGAAGGATTACCGCGACCTTCAGGGGACCTATGACAAAATTGTCTCCATTGAGATGATTGAGGCAGTGGGCCACCACTATCTCGAAACATTCTTCCGGTGCTGCAGCCGAAGGTTGAAAGACAACGGGATTATGCTGCTCCAGGCCATTACCATTACGGATCAGGAATATGAGAGATATAAACACTCAGTTGATTTTATCAAGCGCTACATCTTCCCTGGGAGCTGTCTCCCATCCCTTACGGCCATAACGCATGCAGTAACGGAGGGGACGGATATGCGTCTCTTTCATCATGAAGACATTACTCCTCATTATGCCCGGACGCTCAGGGAATGGAGAGAGCGGTTCATCTCACATATCAGCGAAGTTCGCAGCCTGGGATATTCCGAAGAGTTCATCAGGATGTGGGAGTATTACCTCTGCTACTGCGAGGCAGGTTTTAAGGAGCGGTACATCAGTGACGTGCAGATGCTCTTCACAAAACCTCTGTCGCGGAGACTGCCCATGCTGCCGGCGCTTGAAGGAGAGATTGACCTATGCTCCGCAGCGTCATAAACGTAATCGGGTTCCAGGCGGGATGGTTTGCTGCAGTACTCGGCGCCGCTCACAGGATGCCCTGGCTCGGAGTTATCGTGATGCCGATTGTTCTTGTGCTGCATGTTGCCCTTTCTCCCAAAAAGAAAGCCGAAGTGAAGCTCATTCTTGCAGCCGGTGCTATCGGTTTCTGGGTTGATACGCTTCTTGTCTATGCAGGGGTGTTTACTCCTGTTCTGTATCTGTTCCCTGCGCCCTTCAGTCCTCCCTGGATGGTAATGCTCTGGATGGGTTTTGCAACTTCACTGAATGTCTCACTCAATAAGCTTCATGGACGCTATCTGCTGTCAGCATTAGTTGGCGCTTTCGGAGGGCCCTCCGCATATTATGGAGGTGCAAAACTGGGAGCCACCACGGCACTTCCCGGAACATCAGACCTCCTCGTTCTGGCAGCTGCCTGGGCTGCGGCTGTTCCCGCGCTTTTCTGGATCGCTGCAAGGATAAACAAAAAGCATGATTCAAAACTCTATCGTTGCCATTCAGTTTGATAATTTGATCAGCATGGAACCAATTGAATTGCCAGACCCATAGAGAATCCCCGGTGCTCTGCAGGACGTTCACTTTTCCCATCGACTATTTCATGATTTCTGATTCAGAAGCACATGAACATACGGGGCTGGTGATCTCTGTGTTCACTTCTGTCACGGGCAAAAGGGATTCCCCTGCCTTCTTCTCAGCCCTTTTGACAGGCCGTTCAGGGTACCGGACCCGCAGGAGTTTTGGCTGCTGGCCAATATTGAGCTTTTGTGCACACCATGTCCATAAAGAAAGAGGCAGGGTGGCAAAGCAGAAGAACCTCTCTTTTACGGTAAGCCTCCCTGTTACCGCTGTGATCTCCCGGAGCAGTTCTTTCGCTTCTGCCCTGCGGTCTTTGTTCGGACCAAAGAGCCGTGCAGGGTAAAGGGCCGGCAATGTACTCCTCAAAAACCCTCTCATCCGGTCTGCCCTCAGTTTCAGCAGGGTATTGGATGAATCCTTCAGGTTGAGGTATCCCTCAAACCAGACCTGGATCAGACGAACAATGGAAGGGCCAAGCAGCTCAAAATTCTTTCTGAAGAGTTCCTTTTGCAGGGCTTTCAGTTCAGCAGCCGAAAAATGGGAATGGCTGAAATGCATGGAGAACCCATCGAAGGTTCGGTAATCGGGATTCTCACGGTACTGGGGGAGAAATCGGTGTTCCGCAATCATCTGGCGGTGGAGAGGTGTGCCGGGAAAGGCAAAATAAATAAGCACCTGCCAGAGTGTGGGACCAAGCTCATTGACCATCCGGAACTCCTCCATCACCTTTTCCCTGTCCTGATAGGGGAATCCTATTATCATGGATGTCAGGAGAGCTATGCCGCGGGATTTTAGTGATGAATAGAGCTCTGAAAGAGATTTCCCTTTCAGTTTATTGAAATTTGACTCTGTACCCTCAAAGGCGGTCCAGATGATCTCAAATCCCATTTCAGCAATCTCATCGGGCGTAAACTTTGAAAGCCCCCGAACACTGCCGAATCCCATGATCGACAGTGGCTTGCACCCTTCACGGACCGACTGGAGAAACTCCCGTGCCCTTTTTTCATGAAGGAAAAAATCCTCATCAATAAGAATAAAGCCGCTTATACTGTCCCCGTTCTTTTCAGCCTCCTGTTCCATGCGGAGCATAAGCCGGTAGAGCTCATGACCGCTCTTTACAAA
>CALZGI010000163.1 GCA_945786855.1 Thermodesulfovibrionia bacterium
CGGCCATCCCGGATTTAGCCTGGGGTATGTTCAGGTCTTCCATGATCTTGCGGAACCGGTCGCGGTCTTCTGCAAGGTCGATCGTTTCAGGACTGGTACCGAGGATCTTTAAGCCTGATGCTTCAAGCTCTGCCGCTATGTTGAGAGGGGTCTGACCTCCGAACTGGACAACTACGCCCTCGGGCTTTTCTTTTTCATAAATCGCAAGAACATCTTCAACCGTCAAAGGTTCAAAGTAAAGTTTGTCCGACGTATCATAGTCAGTGGACACTGTCTCAGGATTGCAGTTGACCATCACTGTCTCATACCCTTCATCACGAAGGGTAAAGGCCGTGTGCACACAGCAGTAATCAAACTCTATTCCCTGTCCAATACGATTTGGGCCTCCGCCGAGCACCATGATCTTGCGGTTTGAACTCACATCAACTTTGTCAGGAGCATTATACGTAGAATAATAGTAAGCCGCATTTTCCACACCGCTTACCGGTACAGGCTCCCATGCCTCTACCATTCCGAGTGAACTCCTTTTTGCCCGGACATCCTGTTCAGCGACTCCAAGTATCTTTGCAAGGTATTTGTCTGCAAAGCCGTCCTTTTTCGCCTGGACCAGAAGGACATCCGGCGGCAGCGTGCCCTTGTGCTCCAGAAGTTTTTCTTCCAGATCCACCAGCTCTTTCATCTGCTCGATAAACCACCTTTTAATATACGTCTTATCATGCAGATCATCTATGTCAGCGCCTTTTCTCAGTGCTTCGTACATGATAAACTGACGTTCACTGGAAGGCTCCAGAAGCATATCCATAAGGTCACTCAAAGTTTTATCGTTAAAGTCCTTTGCAAAGCCAAGCCCGTAACGTCCGTTTTCAAGAGAACGAATCGATTTTTGAAATGCCTCTTTATAGTTTTTTCCAATACTCATGACTTCACCGACAGCCTTCATCTGGGTGCCCAGCTTATCTTCCACCCCCTTGAATTTTTCAAATGCCCATCTTGCAAATTTAACAACAACATAATCTCCCGAAGGCGTATATTTTTCAAGCGTACCGTCCCTCCAGTAGGGGATCTCATCCATGGTGAGCCCTCCTGCAAGCATTGATGAGACAAGCGCGATAGGAAAACCCGTGGCTTTTGAAGCAAGTGCAGATGAACGTGAGGTCCTGGGATTGATTTCTATTACCACAACCCTGCCTGTATCGGGATTGTGGGCAAACTGGACATTGGTGCCGCCAATGACCTCTATTGCTTCAACAATATCATAGGAATATTTTTGCAGACGCTCCTGAAGTTCAGGTGAAATGGTCAACATGGGTGCCGTGCAAAAAGAATCACCGGTATGCACTCCCATGGCATCAACATTTTCTATAAAGCAGACGGTTATTTTCTGATTTTTTGCATCACGCACAACCTCCAGCTCCAGCTCTTCCCAGCCAATCACAGACTCTTCAACAAGGACCTGATGAACAAGACTGACAGATAACCCCCGGTTTACTACAGTGCGCAGCTCTTCAAGATTATAGACATGACCTCCTCCGGTTCCGCCCATGGTATAGGCAGGCCTGATCACAACCGGGAAGCCCAGTTCCTCAACAATCTTTTCTGCTTCTTCTACAGATTCAGCTATTTCGCTCTTTGGCATTTCAATGCCCAGACGGTCCATGGTTGCCTTGAACTCCTTACGGTCCTCTCCCCGCTTAATCGCATCAATATTGACGCCTATTACCTTTACCCCGTATTTTTCCAGCACTCCTGTTTCAGCAAGCTCTGATGAAAGGTTCAGTCCTGTCTGGCCTCCCAGGTTAGGGAGTAACGCGTCAGGACGCTCCTTGTCAATGATAGCGGTCATGTATTCGAGGGTAAGGGGTTCAATATACGTAACGTCAGCTATGCCCGGGTCAGTCATGATTGTGGCCGGATTGGAGTTGACAAGGACTATTTCATACCCGAGATTTCTCAGGGCCTTGCAGGCCTGGGTCCCGGAATAGTCAAATTCACATGCCTGTCCAATAACAATGGGGCCTGAACCAATAATCATAACCTTGTGGATATCTTCACGTCTGGGCATAGTATTTCTCCTTATAATAGTGATTGATATTTGATTATAAACAAATCAAGCTGTTCAGTCGTTGAAAAAAGATACCATAATCATAACAGGAATAAAATATTTTTCGTGAGAAATGTGCAGTACAATTCATCATAAGGGAATAAAGATTATATTTTTTGATCGTCAATAAAAATTTTGACAATTATATGCCAATGGATTATAATTAACTATAATGGAACATCTTTGGAAGGCTCTCCATAAATGCTTTTTGTTAATTTATACTGTTATTGCAAGTGTGATTTTGGGCGGGCTGGCAGGTTTCCTGGTTTTGTATCCCTTTTTACAGATACTGTTCGATAAGCTGGGAAGTGATTACAGCTATGATCAAATGATACATTATTTTGTATATGCGTTTGTTATGTGTGCGATAGGCTATTGTTTTCATTTTAACTGGAAACGTTATATCAGTCATACACAGAAAGAAGTGGGTAA
>CALZGI010000164.1 GCA_945786855.1 Thermodesulfovibrionia bacterium
GCGCTGGCTCGGAGGAATGCTGACAAACTACAAGACCGTGAAGCAGGGTATTGAAAAACTGAAGAAGATTGAGACGATGAAAGAGGACGGCACCTATGACCTCCTCACAAAGAAAGAGGTGGCAGCACAGGAAAATGAGCGGACCCGTCTGGACAAAAACCTGAGCGGCGTAAAAAATATGGGTTCACTCCCCGGCGCGGTATTTATTATAGACCCCAAAAAAGAATCAATAGCGGTTGCTGAAGCGAAGAAACTGTTTATTCCGATTGTTGCTCTCGTGGACACAAACTGTGATCCCGACGATATCGACTATATCATTCCCGGAAATGATGATGCTATCAGGTCTATTCGGCTCCTTTCTTCGAGAATGTCCGATGCTGTTAATGAGGGGAAGAACATCCTGAATAAGACAGAAGAAAAAGCTGCTGAAGAGAAGGCTATTGCGGAAAAGATAGCAGAGGAAGAGCAGCAGGAGAAGAAGGAGGACGTATCAGAATGAGCATTTCAGCATCTGCAATAAAAGAATTAAGAGAACAGACCGGCGCCGGAATGATGGACTGTAAAAAGGCCTTAACCGAGGCTGAAGGCAACCCCAGCACCGCACTGGACATATTACGGAAAAAAGGTCTGGCAATGGCCTCCAAGAAGTCGTCCCGCACAGCTTCCGAGGGCCTGGTCGCTTCCTACATCCATATGGGCGGCAAGCTCGGAGTGCTGGTAGAGATAAACTGCGAAACAGATTTTGTTGCAAAAACCGATGACTATCAGGAGTTTGTAAAAGACGTTGCCATGCATATTGCAGCGGCAAACCCGTCCTACGTGAGCAGAGATGAGATCCCCTCCGATGTAATCGAGAAGGAAAAGGAGATCTTCGCGTCCCAGGTTACGAACAAGCCTCCACAGGTTGTAGAAAAGATAGTTGAAGGCAAAATCGAAAAGTTCTACTCAGAATCCTGCCTTGAGGATCAGGTCTATGTCAAAGACCCCGAAGGAAAGCTGAAGGTAAAGGATCTGGTTGTAGAAAAGATCGCCAAACTCGGAGAAAATATTGTGATCAGGCGCTTTGTCAGGTTTCAGCTCGGGGAAAAAACCAGCTGAACAACGGCGGGCATTTGAGCAGTCCAGGTTTTAAAGAACATTTGCCTTATAAGAGAAATGTTCAACAGTGATCGCCTTCATGGGCATCTAAAAATTTACTGAGAGCGTGAAACCTGTATGAAGACCAGAAAGCCCCGGTTCTCGAGAATACTGTTAAAGTTAAGCGGTGAAGCCCTTATGGGCGACAAGAACTTTGGTATTGACCAGAAAGTTGTTGAGTATATCGCCCAGGAACTCAAGGGCGTATCAAAGCTTGGCATTGAGATAGCAATCGTCATCGGAGGAGGCAATATATTCCGCGGCCTTGAAGCAAGCGCGGAAGGGATGGAAAGGACCTCGGCCGATTACATGGGTATGCTGGCGACTGTCATGAACTCACTTGCCCTTCAGAATGCTCTCGAATCACATGGAATGCCGACTCGGGTATTATCTGCCATTGAAATGAAAGAGCTTGCCGAACCCTATATCCGGAGGAGGGCTGTCAGGCATCTTGAAAAGGGCAGATTTGTCATTTTTGCTGCCGGCACCGGCAATCCTTATTTCACAACTGATACAGCCGCGGCTCTCCGCTCTGTTGAGATAGGAGCTGATGTGATCATGAAGGCCACCAAAGTTGACGGTGTGTACAGCAGCGATCCTGTAAAAAATCCTGATGCAACACGGTTTCCTGAAATAACCTATATGGAGGTCCTGAAAAAGAGACTCAAGGTAATGGATTCCACTGCCATATCACTCTGCATGGAAAATAACCTGCCGATTATGGTTTTCAGCCTCATGGATCGCGGTAACATAAAAAAAGTCTTAACCGGCAAAAAAATAGGAACACTGGTAAAGGGAGGGGATCCTCATGGAAAAAGACGTAAAAAAACGACTTGATGATAAAATGGCAAAGGCTGTTGAGGCCCTGAAAAAAGACCTTGCGGCAATGAGGACCGGCCGTGCGTCTTTATCCATTTTTGACCACCTTATGGTTGATTATTTCGGAACCCCCACCCCCCTCAGCCACGTTGCAACACTGAGCATCCCGGAAAGCAGACTCATTACCATTCAACCGTGGGACCCCAAAGTAATATCCAATATTGAGAAAGCGATCCAAAAATCAGATCTTGGTCTCAACCCCAACAATGATGGCAAAATGATACGCATAGCCATCCCGGCGCTGACAGAGGAGCGGAGAAAAGAGATTGTGAAACAGGTACATAAAAGAGGGGAAGAGGCAAAGATAGTCATACGAAATATACGGCGTGAGAGCAATGAGGAAATGAAAAAAATTGAGAAATCAGAGCATGTAAGCGAAGATGAAACTAAGAGATCAATTGACGATATACAGAAAACTACCGACTCATATATAAAAAAAGTGGATGAGATCGTCTCCCACAAAGAAGCTGAGGTGATGGAAGTTTAAAAAAGGGGGGATCCTGCTGAGCCCTTTTTTAATGATATACAGATCGTTTCATATCATATATAATTGATGTTATCAAAAAGGAGGAAACAATGGCATTACGTGTCGGAATTAATGGTTTTGGACGAATAGGAAGAAACTTTCTCAGAATCTGCCTTGAAACTGATGGAATTGAGATCGCGGGAATAAACGATCTTACTGATGCAAAAACACTGGCCCATCTTCTGCGTTATGATTCTGTTCACGGTATCTGCAATGCTGATATAAAGGTGAAGGAAAACAGCCTCATTATAAACGGAAAAGAGATCAAAACAACCGCTATAGCGGACCCGTCACAGCTGCCATGGAAAGAGCTCAAGGTTGACATCGCTCTCGAATCAACGGGTATCTTTGCGGACAGGGAAGGAGCATCTAAACACCTCAGTGCCGGTGCGGGATGGGTAGTAATCTCCGCTCCAGCAAAAGATCCTGATGCAACAATATGCCTCGGTGTAAATGAAGACAGCCTTGACTTGGCAAATCATAAAATTATCTCAAATGCTTCATGCACAACAAACTGCCTTGCACCGATGGCAAAGGTCATTGACCAGAAGTTTACAGTCAAACGCGGTTTAATGACAACGATCCATTCATATACGAATGACCAGCGCATACTTGACCTTCCCCACAAAGACCTGAGAAGGACCCGTGCTGCCGCCATTTCAATGATACCAACAACAACAGGAGCTGCACGGGCAGTCGGCCTTGTATTGCCGCATTTAAAGGGCAAACTCGACGGAATGTCAATCAGGGTCCCGACCCCGAATGTTTCTGTTGTTGACCTTGTAGCGGAAGTTGAAAAAGAGACC